>CAZNQT010000686.1:0-2296 GCA_964574885.1 uncultured Pirellulales bacterium | reverse complement strand
AACCGGTACAGGTAAAATGACGAATAACGAAACCGGAATGACGAATCAATGACGAATTCCGAATGACGAAAACATTTGCCCTCCGCCGGGTGGCAGCCTCAAGCGAGTCTGCGAGCTTGGGGCTGGTGTATTTCTTTTTGCATTGCTTACTGTTTATTTTTTAATTTATATTATCGACGGGTAGCAGTCACCTATGCTTAGAGGTGGATGGTGATATTCAAAGTAGGGTAAGCTGTGCCTACCAAAACGAATCCGTTAATTCTATAACTTTGCTGATTGTAACCAGCGTTTGAGGATGGTGAGATCCTTACGCATAGCGCTGAGAACGGTTTTCTTCGAACTGATCTCTTTTTTACCATGTTCGGCGCCGCCGAGGTCGTATTCGAGGTGCAATGAGATCGGACCGGTGATACCGGCTTGCTTCACTCGTTTGAAATAGGTGGGGAAATCCACCATGCCTTCGTTCAGGGGGCAGTTGCGCAAACGCCATTTTCCATCAATTTTTTCCCAGAGAAAATCCTTGGCGATAATCGTTTTAACGTGCGGAGCGATGAGCTGGAAATTCGTCGGCCAGTCCTGCCCTCCTTCGACGGTGGCATGGCGGATATCAAACTGACAACCCAGCCAGCGGGGATCGATTCCCCTAATCGCATACCAGATATCCCAAACCGGCGCGCCGAAACGCATACTGCCCGAGTGGTTCTGGTAGGCGCCGTGCAGATAGTATTTTTGATTCAGGGCGGCCAGGTCTTTCAGTTTCGCTTTAATTTCCTCTAGCTGGGACGGGATACTCTTTCGGTTTATATACTTGTAGGATCCCAGGCGATAGAACTTGATGCCGAGTCTGCTCGCCGTTTTCAGGATGGTTTCAGTTTTCGGATCGCTCGGTTCGGTGATGTTCGTGACCATCATGGGAACGGAAATCCCCGCTTTCCGGATGGCTTCGACGGCTTTGGGTAAATCCTCTTCGACGCGTTCGGGCAGGACATGACCGCCGGGACGAACGGTCAAGTCAATCCCGTCAAATCCGATATCGGCAGCGATCTCACCGGTTCCTTTGTAGTCCAGCCATTGTAGATGTTTGGAGAACACGCAGATTTTCATATTGGGATTCATATCCTTCATGGCCATCGCTTTTTGCGATGACGACATGGCGCCTGTTAGTAACGCTCCTGCGCCAACAGCGCCATATAAGAAATCACGACGAGACAACATATCATTTTTTTGATTTTGGATTCTTGACATCGATGCTTCCTCCAGATCAACGTTTATGGTAAGGCCCACTCAAGCTTAGCTATGGTATTTTTTCACTCGGTAGCTGCCGTTGCCATACCCGAGCTTATCGAAATACACTTTATAGAACGGCCCCCGCGGTTCAGACGCAGCCATCTCCTGCATCCAGGCATCCCATTTGGACTGCATCATTTTTAATACCTCCGGGCGTTCCTGCGCCAGGTCATTTTTCTCGCCGATATCCACCGACAGATCATACAATTGACCCGTCGTATTTTTAGGGATTACGTATTTTTTAGTCGGCAGAACCCATTTCCATTTATCGACGCGGGCGGCGCGGGCCCCGCGAATTTCCCAGAAATGTTCCCTCCGTTTGGATTTCCCCTGGCCGGTCAGTACCGCCAGCATATTATAACCGTCCAGTTTTACCTTCGAGGGCGGTTTCGCATTCGCTATGGACAGGAACGTCGGGAACAAATCCAGGGCACTGCAAAATTCACCGCTTTTCGTTCCCGCGGGAATCTTACCCGGCCAACGGGCAATAAACGGTACGCGAATACCGCCTTCGTACATGCTTCCCTTGCTGCCGCGTAACGGTTTCGTCTCTCCCCCGCCGTTATCGCAGGTGAAAATTACCAGCGTATCTTTTTCCAGATTCAGGTCTTTAAGTTTCTTCAGGATTTCGCCAATGGCGGCGTCCATGCAGGTAATCGCCGCCCAGTACCGCTGTTTCCTGGCGCCCGGCGGCGCACTATACATCTTAATATACTCCTCCGGCGCCTGCACTCCGGGACGACTCAGATTCGATCCACTGTGAGGTGAATTAAAGGGTACATAGCAATAAAACGGCCGATCTTGATTCGCTTCAATGAATTGGATCGCTTCCCGCTTGAACAAGTCCGTGGTATAGCCCTCTTCCTGGATTCGCTGATTACCACAAAACATCGACGGTACGCCATACCGTTCGTGGGTAAAATAATCGACGCCGGTGTTGGAAAAGCCATAGAACGTATCAAAACCTCGTTGCAGGGGCAGGAATTGTCTGGCACGGCCGAAATCCCAC
>CAZNQT010000685.1:0-2297 GCA_964574885.1 uncultured Pirellulales bacterium | reverse complement strand
AAGCTCGCGGACTCGCTTGGCGGCGCCACCCAACGCATGGTACAATTTATCTCTCCGGGATAAAGACGGCGGCAGCAACGACGGTGGTCCACTCGCCTTCTTTTTTGGCGTCGGCGACCTGGACCTCGGCACGAGTTTTGACGATCTTGCCGCTCATGCGATAAATTTCTTTGCGTTCGTCGTAGGCTTTTTCGGGGTCGAACTCGATACCGAGGGTGGTGGCGAGCATGGTGGCAGCCATGTCTTCCACGAGATTCGCCACTTCCAATTTGGTTTTGCCGTGTCCGTGGAATTCAGAGATATAGCCGTAGTTGTGTCCGCTGGCCGGGACGGCTAAACCTACACCGGCGCAACAGCGACGGCCAGGTTCGTCGGTTTCCGAGCGCGCCATAACCACGTACGTGATTTCACCGGCCCGGAGCTTTTGGATTCCCTTATTACGCGGAATAATTTTACAGCCCGCGGGAAAGATACTGCTGACGCTGACCAGGTTGCAGATGGCGATACCAGCGTTTCGCAGTGCGGCCTCAAAGGATTGCAATTTGAGTTTGTGTCTGCCGACACCTCGGGTAAAAAATATTTCCTGTGGAATCATAATGAATTAAATTTTCCTTTCGGAGCCGATATCCTTTCCCGCACCTCATTCCACTGCTGCAGTAAATTTCGCAGGGCTTGTCCTCGATGGGAAAGTGCGTTTTTTTCTGCCGGCGTTAGTTGGGCGACGGTTTTTTGTTTGTTGGGGACAAAGAAAATGGGATCGTAGCCAAAGCCATTGCTGCCTTGCGGCTGATCCAGGATCATTCCTTCGAGGCGTCCTTCCACTTCTACAATCACTTCGTGGGGACTGTGCAGACAAAGGCAGCAGCAAAACTGAGCCTGGCGATTATTCGGAGGAACGTCGGCCAACAAACGAAGCAGTTTTTGATTGTTGGCGCGGTCCTGTTCGGCGCGGTCGGTTGTGTCGAGTGGTGCGAACCGTGCCGAATACACCCCGGGCGCGCCGTCGAGTGCGGTCACCTGGAGACCGGAATCATCCGCGAGGACCAGACGGTTCAAGAGTCGGCTGTAATAGCGGGCTTTTTGGCGAGCGTTATCGGCAAAGGTGGCGCCCTCTTCGGGCGCGGAGGGGATATCGGCAAATTCATCCAATCCGCGGATCGTTACCTCTCGCGGCGAGAGCATGCTGCGCAATTCCGCTCGTTTCCCCAGGTTGGTCGTTGCGATTACAATTTCTATATTGGCTGTCATACGTCGGACATATTACGGTTTTGTTTTTCCTCGGTTTGGCTCGATACCCTCAATACCCTGTTTCGGAGGCTAACTTTGCCACATCAATAAATTTTGGCTTACGGGGTACGCGAAAGCGTTTCCCATTTTTATCCTTGCCGACGTCAAAAAGGCGCTGGCCGTTTTCATGGTATTGATATTTTTTAAAAAGGGCATTGACCAGTGGATCGAGCGAAGACATAATTTTTCCGTTGACCTCCATACGTCGAAAAATAGTCGGGGCAAGACATTCCACGTACACCCAGGAGGCTTGAGGACCGTGCAGGAAATAGGCTTGTTTCCCTTCGGCGCGTAGATTTTTCACCGCTTCGACGGCATCGGTTTTCCGGTTGAAATAGCCCTTGTCGGGGACATCAAAAAAGACGGCCATTTCCAGGGTATAAGCACACCCGCTGTTGAGGATATTCCAATCCTGAGGGGCGGGCGGATCGGGCTGGGGAATTTCCTTGAGATAACAGAACTGTAGATTTTGGGGCCCCAGCCCCAGTTGGGGATAGAGCTTGCGTGTTCGCTCGAGTTCTTTTTGGGCGTCTTTATATTTTTGATAATGCCCATAGTTTACCGAGAGTCTGGGCTGCTCGTACTCGAACCAGACATCGTCGCTATTGAGCACCCGCTTGGCCAGCGCCTGAAGCCGTTGCGCTTTCTGCTCTCGTTCGTAGTCGATGTATTGGGCCAGGACGATGGTGAACCGCCCCTTTTTCGACGCCGTCGATGGACTCGCTCCGCCGGATCCGGTCCCGTACCCGACGTTCCCAAGCGCACCGCCGCCACCGTTACAACCGGAGAAAATAAGTAACACAGTGGCAAGAACAGGAGGGAAGGCAATTCGTGTTTTTAACGCGAAAGTTTTCACAATTTTATCCTATGATAATTTTAGACACTTTTTTTGCAGTTCAATGATTTTTTTAATGCCCCGCCGGGCCAGGCGCAGCATGTTGTCTAATTGTTCCTGGGAAAAGGTTCCCTGCTCGCCACAGCCCTGGACTTCGATAAATTCTCCTTTGTCG
>CAZNQT010000684.1:0-2298 GCA_964574885.1 uncultured Pirellulales bacterium | reverse complement strand
TCCTGATAGCGTTGGGGTAATAAGGCGGGATTTTTACAATAGGCCTGAAAGAGGGTTTCCAATTGGCGACGAATCTGCTGCTGTGCCTGTTGGACATGGGGATGATCATATACATGGTTTTTAAGGAAGGATTCCAGTTCTTTCAGTTGGGCGGCGCCGGATTCGGAATAGGTGATAATTTTTCGATCGCATTGTCGGACATCGTCCGGAGATTTCGGGTTACATTGTTCCAGACGGCGTTGGATCTCGTGCAGGGCGTCGTGAACGAGGATGTCAATCATACCTTTGGCACAGCGTAGTTGTCGAGCGTGACGTTTGGCGTGGGGGAATTGTTGCTCTAACCGGTGCTTTAGAGTTTGGTACAGGGTGATAGACACCAGATCGCTTTCTTGGATCAACCCAGTGGCTAAGGCGTCATCGAGATCATGGGAATTATAGGCAATGGCATCAGCCAGGTCGGCGAGTTGGCCTTCCAGCGGCGCAAAAGGATTGGAGAATTCATCGAGTGATTGCGGTACATCGTACCGGGTTTCATGCATGGCCAGACATTCACGGGTTTCATAGGTCAGATTCAAGCCGCGAAAAGCCGGATAGGGATGTTCCAGATATTCGACGACCCTCAGTGATTGACGGTTATGTTCGAAACCGCCATTCTCGGCCATGAGTTCGTTAAGGATGCTTTCCCCGGTGTGGCCATAAGGTGGGTGTCCCAGATCGTGCGCCAGAGCGGCGGCTTCGGCCAAATCTTCGTTGAGCGATAAAATACGAGCCATCGTACGAGCGATCTGAGCGACTTCCATCGTATGGGTGAGACGGGTTCGGTAGTAGTCACTGTCGGCGTCGAGAAATACCTGTGTTTTTGCTTCCAGACGGCGAAAGGCAGCGCAATGGATGATGCGATCTCGGTCGCGCTGAAAACAGGTACGATATTCGTGTTCCGGTTCGGGATACCGTCGCCCGCGACTCTCGGCGGCGGCACCGGCATAGGGAGCTAGATTCTGCTTTTCCCGCTGCTCCAGGATTTCTCGACTTAATAATATATCCATTCTTATTTCACATATCTTTTAGTTTGGATAACCCTCCCCCAAGCTCGCGGACTCGCTTGGCGGTGCCACCCAATTGTTGTAACACGTATAAGTTACAAGTCGGTAATTGACTTTTGGCCATAGGTTCGTTCCCAGCGTTCGACGGCATCGGGGCGACGCAAATACAAGGGAACCAGTTCGTCAGGGGGAATAAATTTTTGGTCGCAGGCGCGGAGGTAACCACAGCGATATACATTCGCGGCACGGGGCTGAGCATATTTCTCGTCCAGCCAATGGATTCCGTCGCCCGTCAATATTTCCCGGTACGATTTCCAACCCGGTCCCAAAAGGTACAAGGGGCGGGGACTGATTTCTAACAGTTTTTCCGGTGGGCATACCTGGGCAGGTATTTGGGTATGAAAGTCAGGTATCCAATCGTGTTTATCCTCGGTCTCTCCCTCGGCGGGCGATTCGTCCCGGACGTACAGAGCGGTATAAATCTGTTTACGTTTAGCGTCGATAACGACGGCTACATAATTCAGGTTCTCGATTTTACATTCCGCCTCGGCCTGGAGGGCATTTTGAACGAGAACGTCAGTACTGGGGACGGTGACGATCCGGGTATGAGGCTGGGCCAAGGTGAATGACTTGGCCACGGTGACGGTGATCCTCAGTCCGGTGAAGCTGCCGGGACCGTTGGAGATGTAGAGTTGATCGATATCGGCAGGATTCCAATCCTGCTGCCTGGCCATCTGCGCCATCATAGGTAGTAATTCGCCCGTATGCCGCAGAGAACCGGTAAACGAACGCTCTTCGAGCAGTACGGGACCTAAGGCCACAGCGACGCTTCCCATACGTGAGGAGGTTTCGATCGCCATGATTCGCGTATTTTCGTCCATAAGGTACGTATGATAGTGGATGAGTCAGATTTCGGCAATGGAAGGAAATATAATCACGACCGAGGAAAAGAATTTTTCCCGAACTTTCGGCGGATTTTACGAGAATTGTTCATAAACGATTTAATAACATGAGTTTATGACCTGTTTTTCGGCAAATGATATTTCCTGAGTGATCTCGACCCAGTCAATCCCTGCCGATTGCCTACGTAAATTGTTATATTACAAACACTTACGTTCCTCCTTCATCAGTCATCGGATTGTGAGATTCGGAACCGGGGGACAAAGACGATTCCCCGTGAGAGAAAAAGTGGGTATTTGCTTGTCTATCAAGAATTTTTTGTTTGCAACGGATGGGAATCTGACTTACACTAAAG
>CAZNQT010000683.1:0-2306 GCA_964574885.1 uncultured Pirellulales bacterium | reverse complement strand
TTGATCCGTTCCCTCCGCGTCATCCGCGTGCTATCATATTCGACATTCGTTATTCGTTATTGATTCGTCATTTATCATTTGCATTCCCACTTTCTTTGGGTGGCGCCGCCAAGCGAGTCCGCGAGCTTGGGGGTGGTGTTCCCACTATATTCTTATACAATTTCCGTATCTCCTCCGGCGACAAAGCCCGGTTGTAAATCGCCACTTCGTCAATCTTTCCGTGAAAGTATTCTTGTCCGCCGACCGGATTATTGCCCAGGTACAACCGCGCCCCGGTCGGGTGTATCCCCGTCTTAAACGGATATGATTTATCCGGTTCTCCGTTCACGTATAAGCGAATCCGCTTGCCGTCCCAGGTGCCGGCGAATTGCGACCAGGCATGCAGCGGCGCCTGCTTTTCGCCCACGAAACGGTCCCCTTCGGGATAAATATTCCAACGCTCCGGATAATTGAACGAAAATTCCACCTTCCCTTCGTTAAACCAGAGCGCGTAATCATCATGATTCGCCTTATTGTCTCCCTTACTGACAATGCCGCCCCAGCGCCTGGATTCCGGATAGATCCACGCCGAGATCGTTATCCCTTCGGACAGATTTAAACTCACGTCGTTCCCGCAATCGACGTAATCATCCTTTCCGTCGAAATATAACGCCTGGCCCTTTCGGCCCGTTGTCCACGTCGCGCCGTGGATGACGCCGTGATTGCCGCTAACCGCATCGAAAAGCTGATTTCCCTGCCCCTCGTCAAACGACCATCGACTGACCAGGCCTTTCCGTTCCGCCGCGCTGAGCTCATGAGGGATCGTCACCGTGTAGTCAAATTGCGCCTGCGTACGCGGTGCGAGATCCAGCACAAACTCCACTGTATCCACGTCAATCTTTTCGTAATCTCGCGACGCTTCCAACTCCCACTGGGTACTGGGAATATTGCGCCGTACCTTCACCTGGATCGGTAGGGCCCGCGTATTTTTCACCTCCATTTGATACGTCTGCAGCTCTTTCCAACCGCTTATATCTCCCTCCTCGTCGAACTCGTAGTCCTTCGTGTGATACGCCATCAGTTTTGGTTCCACCACCACGTTCTGCACCGTCCCCAGATTCAACTCCACGTCCTCATTCACCGGGATATATTTGAATTCCGACTGCCCCTCGTATGATAGGTATCCGTCCGCATCGGCCGTACGATACACCTTTAGCACCCCGCCCGGAATCGGAGTCGCACCCAGTTTATGCTCCTCGTCGTTCTCGAAACTCAGGAACCGTACCACGTTATCGCCGTAACGCTCCTGTTCGTATTTATACAGATTTATGACCGGCACCTCGTCCTCCTCAAAACTCGGTAGCCGCTTGGCGTATCCGTTGGGAATCGTTTCCGTTCCCTCGATCGTATAAAGAAAGTATTCGCTCAATCCTTCCTTGACGACCTCTTTCCGCCGCAATTCCCCCAGACTAATAACACCATAGCTATAATAACTTCTTTGCATATTCCAGTTAGTCAAAAGGGCGTCACCGTTCATGTCACCCCAGGCGGCATGAACGCCGCTTTGATCTCGTGGCTCCATATCCGGTCGCCCGTACGGATGATCCCGCTTGGCCAGATCAGCTATCGTATCCAGCAGATGCACCTTGCCCACAATCAAGCGCGTCTGCGCCTCTTCGTAATCATCGCCGCTTTGATTGGACGCCCGCACGTACCCCTCGAGTCGCATCGTTTTCTCATCCGGCGTCATCGTACCCATGTAGAACGCCCGCCACGATAAGCCCGACGTCAGATACGTTATCTCGAACGGCACCTGTCCGCTAACCTTCGATTTGATCAACCACCGGCCCAGGTCCTTTAACCGCGGCGGAAACACCAACTGCTCCACCCATATCTGGTCCCGCTGCTCCTTTGGCTCCAGGCTCAAACTCGTCGGGTCGATCTTCGTATTGGCCCACTGGAACTGCAACCAGTTCCACCCCTTCTTCATCGTCAGGTTCCGTTCTTCACGCACCAGCGTCAGGTCCGCCGAGTTGTAAATCGTCAACTGAACCTTATCCCGCCGCGGCAGTACCACCAACTCGATATTGCTCGCCGGCGCAAACGGCGGCTTCTCACCCTTTGCCTCCTCTTTCCCATTTTGAAAACCGTACGCATTGGTATTAGCCATTACACCATATAATGACTCTTCTGCATCAGGCCGAGGGGATTCCTTTCCATTCGCAACCAGTATCTCCCCCGTCCCCTCACCTTTAACGTCTCTCTCTTTTACCGGCTCAGGCGCCTTCACTATCCGCTGGTCTTCGGTATCATCTACGCCCTTTGGA
>CAZNQT010000682.1:0-2306 GCA_964574885.1 uncultured Pirellulales bacterium | reverse complement strand
ATCCAGCACCGTGATTTCACTAAGCGGCTCCTGCGATTTTACCTTCGACAGTTCCAGCAAATCCGTGATTAGATTTTGCAGTTGCCCCATGCGTTCGCTGATCTTATTGGTTAACGTCTCCATTTTCGGATGTACGTTATGAAACTGACGATAGGTATCCGCCAGCATCTTGGCGGTCGCCACCGGCGATTTGAGCTCGTGCACCATGACGCGCAGGAATTTCGCCTTTTCCACCTCCAACTGCTTCAAGGTAGCAATGTCATTGAGGAGCTTGGCATGATACAAAGCGTACCCGATCAGCCGCGCGATGTTTTGCAGCCACGACAAATCCTCCGGATCGAACATTTTTTCCGTGCTGTTGAGTACCTGCACTACTCCCACCACTTGCCCCTTAAGCAGAGCCGGCGCACACATTACGTCTCGAGTGCGAAAATCGTTCAATGTATCCCACGTGCTATCGAAGCGTAAATTCGGATCAATATAAGATAAATCCTGATAGGCGTCGGCCACGACGAACGCCCGCCCCGTCAGCGCACAATAGCCCGCCAGGGATCGTTCACAAATCGGAATCCGGATCATCCGCGCTACGTTACCGAGGATCGCTGCCGATTCCAGTTGTCGGGTGCTCTCGTCGATCAGATATACGGTGGCTCGCTCGGCGTGCAGGTCCTGCCGTACCACCTGAGCCACCTTTTGCAGTACTGAGGGAATCTCCAAATCCCCTATCATTTGATCGTACAGATCGAGTAAATAGTTCTCCGTTTCCCTCCCTTGTCGCACGATTTTGTTTTTTGGCGCCACTTGTTCTCCCGGCCTTTTAAAATGAACGGCACGTAATCAATACATCATTAGACATTATGTATCTATACACTTCTATCCTTTGTAATGCAACGGAAATCAGACTTTACGTCGAATGGTTTGATTGCCGATTTGTTTCGAATCAGCAAATCAATAAATAAACCGGTTGCTTTATTCCCAAAATTAAATATAGTTTAATCATTAGTATTGGATTGTGTTTCATGATGGCGGCGGATACGTACCCGCGTCGTGAAATCGGCGTCTGATGTTTTGATGGTATTGTTTTGCCGATGGGGAAGCCATGAAAAGCAAGTTTTCTCAGATCACGATTCGGATCGTTATTCTTATCGCAATGGCCGCGCCGGCGGTTGCTCAAACCGATCCGGTATCCTTGCAGGGGGGTTGCGCCAAGGTCAAGATCACGCCGCCTGTGGGAGTTCGTCTGATCGGCTCGCGCGGTAAATCCAGCGATGCCATACTCGATGATCTCTACGTTCGCGCGCTGGTTCTCGATGATGGGCATACTACGGTGGCCATCGTCTCCGCCGATTTGTTATATACGCCTTGGGAGGAAATTACCTCTCCGGTGCGAAACCTCGTTAACGAAAAATGCGGTATCCCTTCGGCTAATATTCTCGTCTGCGCGACGCATACCCATTCAGGACCGGAGGTGTTTACCCGCTCCAAGCTCCCGCCGGACAAAGCCTCTCCGCTCAATGACCTGGAACAAGCCTATCTACGGACTTTGATAACCGGAATCGTAGATGCGGTTGTCCAGGCGAATCAAACTAAGAAGTCGGTCCGCATTGGCATGGCCAAAGGCCAAATCCCCGAGATCGTGTTTAATCGTCGTCCCCTGGATCCAAACGAAACGGCGGTGATGACCTGGAGGGTGTCCCCGGAAGTGGCCGCGACTCGAAAGATCGAAACGAATCCTGACAGCTCTACTTCCGTTTCCTTTACACTGCCGTCGAAGGGACCATCGCTTCACTTTGGTCCCATTGACCCCGAACTCCGTGTGCTGCGCGTGGAGGATAGGAAAGGAGAAATTGTCGGTTCGATACTGAATTTCGGCTGTCATCCCGTTTGCGTCTATCCTCATCTGCCCACTACGATCTCAGCAGATTATCCCGGTGACGCAACGGACATAGTGGAACAGATCGAAGGGGGCGTCTGTCTGTTTATGCTGGCGCCGGCCGGAAATCTGGTTCCATATCAGAGAGGAGTCCAGGCGCACCGACAGATCGGCGAAGCCTTAGCCGGAGAATCTCTCCGCCGGCTCCAATTTGTTCCCACCGCCGATAAGGTCATGCTGCAGGCTCGAACCCGAAAAATTAGTTTCCCCGTGAAGCAGACTCCTGCCGGATCAAAGACCAAAGCTGGGAATCAGGCGGAAGAGGGTAAACCGGCCTCCAAAGAGATCTCTACCGAAATTCAGGTTTTACGTCTGGGTGAAATTTATCTGCTGGGGCTGCCCGGCGAAATCCTGGTGGAAATCGGGCTGGAAA
>CAZNQT010000681.1:0-2307 GCA_964574885.1 uncultured Pirellulales bacterium | reverse complement strand
CCACGGGGGGCAGCAGTTCTCGAGGTGGTTTCGGTGGTTTCGGCGGACGGGGCGGTTTCGGCAGCCGGAGCAGTTCTTCAGGAACCGGTATGCGATTAACGACCACCGCCGGCGATTTGGTCGGACAGGTCTATTTCGAAGCCGACACCGACACTAACTCGATCCTCGCTATTGCGGCCTCAAAGCATCATCCGAAGATCAAAGAACTTCTCAAGGAAATGGATAAACCGGTTCCCCAGGTCCTCATTCGAGTCCTGATCGCCGAAGTTACCCATGACGATTCGTCGGATCTCGGTTTGGAGTTCTCCCAATTAAATCTTCGGCATAACGGCGGCAGCACCTCCGTGGATACCAACTTCGGCGTTGCCGCTTTTAACAACGGCCTGGTCATCCGAAATATCGAGCGAAATCTCGACGTTGTCCTGCGGGCCCTGGAAACCGAGGGAAGGCTCAATATTCTTTCTCGGCCTTATATCCTGGCCAGCAATAATCAGGCCGCCACGATTACCGTCGGGGAAGAAGTGCCCTTTATTCGAGACACCCGCATCACAGAGACCGGGCAGACCATCAACACCATCGAATATGAGGATATCGGTATCATCCTGGAAGTAACCCCTTCCATTAATCCCGACGGGCTGGTGAGTATGGATGTTCGACCGGAAATCTCTACGACGACTGCCAATACCGTACCCATCTCCGAGACGGTGGACGCCGCCGTTTTTGCCAAACGCTCGGCCGAAAGCCGCGTCGCCATTCGCGACGGGGATACCATTGTAATCGGCGGATTAGTGCAAGACCACGATACGGAGTCGGTCGATAAAATCCCCATCCTGGGAGATGTCCCTCTGCTGGGGCTGCTCTTTCAACGCAAACAAACTACTTCCCAGAAAACCGAACTGCTGATCTTCCTCACGCCCCAGGTTGCCATGAAGGACGATAAATTAAAAGAAATTACCAAAGAACACAACGCCAGGAGTAAGCTCTTCCAGAATTCGTCCAATTTCCCCGCCTTTGAAGATCACTTTGAAGCTATGCTATTGCAGGAAGAAGCGAAGGTAAAGAATAAAGAGCGGAAGAATTAAAGTAAGAATTAAAGAACTATCGTCATTACAAGACAATTCCTATGTCCCCTGGTCGGTGATGGTCTCTCTATCACCGTCACCAGCGGAAAAAACGATATGGATCGTCCCATTCTTCGGGTTCGTCCAGGTAAAAGCCCGAAGCCCATCTGCCGGATTCATTACCGCCAACCGGTGTTGAAAATCGGGTCAGTAAAGGCGTTTCACCACGGACACCCAGGTTGGCCAGAAGGCGAGTCACAAGAAAGCTGCTCCGTCGGAACGTTCTTTTAAGCCCGAAGTTGTCTTGGTAATCGAATTGCCAGGGCGCGAGTTGACAGATGATTATGTTGGCGTGGGTAGCAACGGCAAGCACACCGTCTCCGACAATTTTTGCTCCTCCGGAGACCAGCGGGATCTTGCGTGGGTCTCGGCTATGCACGTCTGCCGGGCCGATGCCTGCCAGTGGCGAGTTGATCCCCATTGGATCGAAGTACGTACTGATGTGTTCCGCCTGGTTCATCGAAATCTTGAAAGACTGTAACATATCGATATCTTCCCGTGTCAGGGCGACGGCCAATAGGTTGCCGCCGGATTTAAGCCATTCATTGATCGCCGCGGCATTCCTCGCCAACTTCTGCCCCCCGCCGGGTCCGATAATGAGGACCTGATCCATGGACAGGATTGACCCGTCGTAGGAGGTCAGAGATACACCCGCGGATTCGAAATATTGCCTCCCGGCAGGATCGCCGAGATAGATGGCATCCCGTCTCGAAGTCGGTTGCCAATTTGATACGTAATCGAGGATGTTCCGGACAAGTATTTTCCCCGCCGGATCGTCTTCTGTCCGCCCGGTCACGTCCATCTGACAGAACAGCACCATACCTTTGCCTTCGCGGCACTCCATCAACGGGCTGTATTGCAGGCTGAATCCGCCATCTACGATGGGCAGGAAATCACCGCGGGCGGGTTTTTCAATGAGGACCGAGGCAACGTTGCCCCGGCAGCCGCATCGCCACGCACGGGTCACTGGCATACCGCACCAAACTACCGTGGGGGTACGGTTGAATTTAGGATTCAGCTCGTATTTCAATCGCGGCGTAAGGAGGGTCGCCTCTCCGCGCCAATTCCTTAGGTTCTCGGTCTGAAGTCCCGCCAGGATCGAATGGTTAGGCACCCGGAAAAAGACATTCCGCAAACCATACTCCGCCACGCGGAATCCAAGACGTTTCTCCAGTACCTCCGAAGT
>CAZNQT010000680.1:0-2308 GCA_964574885.1 uncultured Pirellulales bacterium | reverse complement strand
TTATTGGGGAAGGATCAAGCAGGAAGTCTTGACCGAAGATCCCCAATTCCAAAAAGAATCCTTCTCCTGGGACCTGGTCTCCGGAATCGTTGCCGCGATAGGATTTCATAGTCTGTATTTAATTTCAACTTATGTCTGCACGAAACAATGGAAGGCCGTCGGGATCTCTTGCCTGATTGTGACCGCTTGCTCAGTGATTTTGTACTTTACCTGGTACCTGCGCTTGCCGGATAAAGACGAAGATGTGGAACTTGCGCCCGTGGCAGATGAAATATAGATATCGGTATAAAGGAACAAGATATGAAAAAGATTACACGACGAAGTTTTATGAAGGGCGCCCTCGCGGCAGGAGCCGCTTTCAGCCTGCCCCACGCTCGGGTTTTAGGCGCCAACAACGATGTTCGCGTTGCCATTGTCGGTTTGGGAATCAGGGGCGGAGCACACGTGAAGGACTTTGATAGACTCGCCGGCGTTCGCGTAGCTGCGATTTGCGATCCCGATCAGGATCGCGTGGCAAAACAGGAAAAATATTTTAAGGACCAGAATAAGAAAATCGACGCCTATATCGATCTGCGGAAACTTCTCCAAGACAAGAATATTGATGCAGTCGTCACCGCTTCTCCCAACCATTGGCACGCTCTGGTTACGATCTGGGCGTGTCAAGTCGGTAAGGATGTCTATGTAGAAAAACCCGCCTGTTACAATGTCTGGGAAGGGCTCCAAATGGTCGCTGCGGCCCGGAAATACAATCGCATTGTGCAGACGGGCACCCAAAATCGATCCGACGTGGGATTCCGGGAAGCCGTTTCCTATATGCAACAAGGCCATCTGGGTAAGATCCTCTGGGCGTATGGACTCTGGTACAGTCGAAGAGGCGGCATCGGCAAAGTCAAAGGACCTCAAACCGTACCGGATTCTATCAATTACAATCTCTGGACCGGCCCGGCTCCGCTGAAACCTCTCCGGCGAAAGAATCTTCATTATGACTGGCACTGGCAGTGGCCTACGGGAAATGGCGATATGGGCAATCTGGGCGCCCATCAGGTGGACGATTGTCGCTGGGCAGTCGGTCATTCCACCTTGCCGGATAGAGTCATGAGCTTTGGCGGCCGTTTTGGTTTCGATGATGATGGAAATACTCCCAATACGCAAATCGCCATTTTTGATTATCCGAAAATCTCCCTGATTGTAGAGATACGGAATTTACCGAGTAAAAAGGGCAGCACCGCTATGGATCACTATCGACAAATTCGCGCCGGTAACATCATCCAGTGCGAGCAGGGGTACTTCGCCGGCGGACGCGGCGGAGGGTGGACGTATGATAATCAGGGGAAAAGAATAAAGCAGTATAAAGGGGACGGCGGTGCAGGCCATCAGGCGAATTTTATCCAGGCCGTTCGGAGCCGTAAAAAAGAATTATTACATGCGGAAATCCAGGAAGGGCAACTATCGGCAACGTTGTGTCACCTTGCGAATATCTCCTACCGGATCGGTCAACCGGCTGACAAGGAAAAAATAATACAGAAAGTTCCCCAAAATCCCCAGGCTCACCAGGCCTGTCAAAGTATGTTCGATCACCTCGCCGCAAATCAAATCGATCTGGAAAATACACCTGTGATGATGGGGCCTTGGCTGAAATTAAAATCCGATTTTTCCCAGTTCATAAACCTGGAGAGCAGCCGCAATCAAATACAAATTGCCAATGCCTTGCTAAAGCGTTCCTACCGAAAACCTTTTATCGTCCCGGAGGAAATATAATCGTAACTTAGAAATGGATGTATGGAAATGAAACGCGTATATAGAATAAAAACATATTTTTGTACCGGGGTATTATGGGTACTCGCTATTCTGGGAGGGATTAGTTCCGTTCGGGCAGGGTCCATACAGGATCTGGAGATATACCTTCTACCGCATTCGCATGTGGATATCGGCTACACAAAACTGCAAACGGAGATCGAAAAAGACCACTGGCATTTCTACGAACAATGGATTGAAAGAGCACAACAGACCAAAAACTATCCTCCAGAAGCTCAATTCAAAGGCAACGTGGAAGTCCTCTGGGCCGTGGACGGTTATCTTAAACAGGCATCACCGGAAAAACAAAAAATATTTATCGAAGCGGTGAAAAAGGGATGGATCGGCCTGGAAGGACTGTATGGGAATCAGTTGACGGCGCTATGTCGGCCGGAAGAACTGATAAAATTGCTGGAATATGGCAATCAACTCAAACGACAATATGGCGTGAATATTGATGCTGCCATGCTCACCGACGTTCCCGGCTGCACCTGGGGCATGGTTCCGGTTTTAG
>CAZNQT010000679.1:0-2311 GCA_964574885.1 uncultured Pirellulales bacterium | reverse complement strand
GGTCTGGGGATGTGATCGGCAGGGAAGCGCAACGAGTCCTCCTGCAACAAGTCATTTACTGACGGTAGTTTACGCAAGATTACGGATTTGGCATGGGACATAATCGAATCCTTATTAACGGCAAAAATCCATAGGTTTCGGATTTTTATTCTACCAGTACAGTCTATCGAAATCAAGCCAGGGGATACCAGAATCCCTCACGGGTCGAGATAAAGCCCCAAGGCCATATACTCCCATCATGGAAATAAACGAAAAATTGTATGGTAGCGGATCGAGAGATATTGTATAATTCTTGCTAATAATTTAATCGGTGAAAATCAGGTGGATAGAACCATTATGAAGAAAGTTATATTAGGATTACTGTTTCTCGTTGTTCTTATTGTTCTGGTCTGTATGGTTGCGTATCCCTCCGGGGAGTCGGGAAAAGTAAAATTAATTACCGCGGGGGCCGAAGTGACGCTGCGATCCCAGGGGATTCTGAGAGGCAGGCGCATCCAACTGACGGCGAGCCATCCCGAACGAGAAGTAAAAGAGGGGAACTATCGCGTTGAAGAGGTTGTCTTGCAGGGAAACACCGACAACTCAGTTTGGATGATGAAAGGCAGAGGTCGCAGGGGAGAAGGGGAAACCATCGTGGTGAAAGTCGCGCAGACGACGGAGGTAGAGATCGGGCCGCCTTTGATGGTGAAAACGGACGTGCAACAACTGGGTAAAACGGTTAACATAGGACTGGAAATTGTCGGGAGCGCTGGCGAGGCGTACTCGCCCTATATAAGCAAAGATAACAAAGTTATACCGGCGCCGAAGGTGACGATTATGGATGAGTCGCAACATATAGTATCCTCAGGTAAATTCGAGTATGGCTGAGGCGGGGTCTGCAGGTACTCGTGGCGAGTGCCCACGGATTTCCGAGGCAAGTACCAGGTGCAGGTCGGCATCGACCTGGGGCCATTTGAGGTAAAGCACGATCAGCCCTGGCATTGGCTCGAATGAGATTTGGGCATAGAGAGACCGGTACCTGCGGGTAAGGCAAGAAAATCTTCCTTACCCGTTTTTTTGTGCATGGAGTTTATGGCTTTATAAATCTTGTGGCGGGAGAGTCATCATGAAACGAATAGCGGGAATTGACTTATCAGATGTGAAGGCGGTTTATGACGGCCCGGAAGGGGACCTATGGGAATTGATCATGGGGGAACAGATTCATATCGGCGGATTTTCGTCGTCCATGGATTTAGCAGAAAAAGCGGCGATAGCCGGCGGCGCCAGCGGGGTGGACCTTTGCTGTTGCAATGGGGCCGGGATGCGATTTTTAGTGCGGTTTCGACAGGTGGCAGCGATGACCGGCGTCGATGCAACGTCCACCGTTATCGAACGCGGCAGGCAGCGCTGCCAAGACGAGAGGCTGGATGGTAAAATCCGTTTTGTCCAAGCAGATGTTTGTGACAGCGGTTTGGAAAGCGGCACGTATGATTTTGTCTGGGGAGAAGATGCCTGGTGCTACGTGGTGGATAAGGAAACACTCATCGCGGAAGCGGCCCGGCTGGTAAAACCGGGGGGTACTATCGCTTTTACGGACTGGATTGAGGGGGAGGCGTCCCTGTCGGATACGGAAGCGGATCGTTTCCTGAAATTTATGAAGTTTCCCAACGTGCAGGACATCCCCGATTATAAGAATTTGTTAACCCAAAACGGCTGCGAGGTTGAAATCGCCGAAGACACCGGGCGGTTTGCGCCGTATGTGGATCTCTATCTCAACATGCTTACCATGCAATTGACGTACGATGCTTTGAAGATCATCGGTTTTGATAGTGACCTGATGCAGTCGCTGGCGGGAGAGATGCAGTTCATGCAGACGTTGGCCCACGAAGGTAAAATCGCGCAGGGCCTCTTTGTGGCTAAAAAGAAACGGTAAATTTTATATTCAAGGAGTTGCGTTATGAAGGGATGTGGCGGCAAAAAAAACGTGAATATAAATCTCACCGATCCGTGCGATCCTCCTGCACCCTGCTGTGGTTCACAATCAGGGATTCCAACCCCGTCAATCCCTGCGCCCTATGCCTGGTTCGCGGGCATGATAGATCATTGCTATCAGTATGCGGTGGAAGCGAAAAAGCAAGGCCGACCGATTGTGGGGATTCTGTGCGAGTACACGCCTCGGGAAATAATCATGGCCGCCGGTGGAGTTCCGGTTTGTCTGTGCGGGGGTTCGGTGGATACGATTCCAGCGGCGGAGGAAGATTTACCCGCCAATCTTTGTCCGCTGATCAAAAGCACCTATGGGTATCACGTGAAAGAGGCCAATCCGTTTCTG
>CAZNQT010000678.1:0-2315 GCA_964574885.1 uncultured Pirellulales bacterium | reverse complement strand
GGGAACCGATCCGGATGCGATCGATAGTTCCGGCAACGGCTTCGACGGTCCCCTGTCCTCGACGGATCTTGTGGACCCGAATCTGCCTGAATGGCAGCCGGGTCAAGGTAAAGTCCCCGGCGGCAATCAAGGCGCACTGAAGTTCCTCAACAGCGGGGATGACGTGGGCCAGTACGTGGATCTTAGTGTGGTTCCGAGTGCCGAGGATCTGACGTTGACATTCTGGATGAAGACCAGTGAGCTGCATAATGCCAGTGCCATCGACCGGATTCCGAACGACGACAGCGGCGCCGGATGGACGTTAAAGATTCGTGACGACGGCGATGTCTGGTTCCGCGTGGGAAGTCAGAATACCAACAATCAAACCATTCAAGCCGGAGCGAGTTCTTACGCCGCCGATGAATGGGTGCATATCGCCTGCACGTACGATAGTGCGGCGCAGAATATGAAGCTGTTTATCAACGGTCTGGAAGCAGCGAATGCCGATGATGTAACGTTTTCCACGGATAGTTTCGCGACGCCGCTGCAGCTCGGTACGCCTTCCGCGGCGGTTACCGCCGAGCAGTACCGTGGCTTGCTGGACCACATTCGAGTGTATGATATAGCGTTGAGTCCCTTAGAGGTTGCCCGTCTAGCGGTGGCAGACTCTTTGGAGATCGACGGTTGCCAGCTTTCGATACCGGGAACGCAAATCCCAGGCGATATCAGCGGCCCGGCGGGAGTACCGGATTGCTATGTGGATCTGTTTGACGTAAACGCGATGGCCAATGAGTGGTTACAATGCCGCGATCTGAACAATCCGAGCTGCTGGTAATTGGCAGTCGGAATTCAGAGAAGGTATTTTGAGAACTGAGTGATAGAGTCGGGCGTTCGGTGCCATATCGGACGCCCGGCTTTTTATAAGGGGGTCAGGAGAAAAGAGTACCGTGGGGGGAAAATCCCGCCAGGAGTATAACCGCCATAAGATTACATGTAAAAAGAACTTATGTAAATAAATCAATTTAGAGACAACGGATTAGGAACGATATATAATCTGGAGCGAAATAATTGTCGTAAAGCCTTATGTCAGCGTAATTTAATTCAATAAATTATCATGTTACAAATTATAGAAAGGCGCATCATATAGTTAGGATGAATGGCAATAGTATTTATCATTGTAGCCTGAAGGTAGGAACGCGTACGAAGTTGATGCTTTATAAGTATATTTTTTATAGTTGTTTATGATAAGACAGCGAAGGAAGGCCTAATGAACAGCAAGTGGAATTTCATGGTGGTACTGGTTTTGAGTTTGACTTGGAGCCTGAGTCAGGTGGTTTCGGCGCAAGTCATTACGAATGTAGATCGCACGAACGGAGTATCCGGAAATCGATCGCCTATTGGCGCATACAGCGGTGAAACGGATCCATTACCCTCCGTCAGCGGTCTGACCGATGGAATCCATTGTTTTTCCGATCGGGACTATCCGTGGTCCCAGACGCCTGCGGAGATGGAAGGCTCGGAGTACATTCGCACATTCAATTCCGACAAAACAGACGATGGTGATGTCAATTACGCGGTGACGATATCCAGCAGTGCGCGATTCTGGATTGCCCTGGACGACCGTTTTGCCGGCATCCAACAGATGTTAATCGATCTGGTGGTATCGGATTTTGCCGCGGCCGGAACATTCACGGACAGCAGCTATAATTTATATATCCATGAGAACGACACAACGGACCGTCCGATGAGCGTGTTCGTGTCCTCGGTGACGTCGGGTGCGGGGACCTACAATTTTCGATACTCGGCCAATGGAAATAACTACTACACGATCGGGGTGATGGCGGCGGCGGATAATCAGGCGCCGCATGTGGATGCGGGACTCGATCAAGAAATCACGATGCCGCTTCGTACGGTGGATCTCGATGGTACGGTGACCGACGATGACCTGGGGAATCCGGACGGTTATCTGGCCCTGCAATGGTCGCTGGTGAGCGGCCCCGGTGTGGTGACGTTCGAGCCGAATGCCTATGTCGAAGATCCGACCGTGGTATTCGAACGGAATCGATACGGTGATTATATATTACAACTTACCGCGACCGACGGTGAACTGGATGCTAATGATACCGTCGCCATAACCGTGAAGGAGCCGGATTGCCCAGTGGGGGATTTAAATGGCGACTGTGTGGTGGACACCTTGGATCTTTATCTTTTCAGCCTGGAATGGTTGACGAATCCCGGCCATGTATCAGATCTGAGCGGGGATAATTTCGTGGATTATGCTGACTTTCAGTGGTTGGCGGCGAACTGGCTGGTCAATCAGCAGAAAGGTTTTTTAC
>CAZNQT010000677.1:0-2333 GCA_964574885.1 uncultured Pirellulales bacterium | reverse complement strand
GCTTCAAATCGGCCTGGGTAACAGCGGCAAAGCAGAGACAGAGAATCCAGGCCGATATTTTCTTTCGTGGGGAGAGTCCTTGCAGCTCCATACGCATGAGAGTTTCTTTTCTCCTTTGTGTTTTTCAAGCCCAAGCAAGGATGGAAAGGAGCCCACGCTCTCCAGAGAGCACAGGCCCCTAACGCATCCATACTATCAAAATTCCAAGACGCCAATCCAGGATAAATGTTTGGCGACTTGCTTACCGCAGCCAGGTTACTTACTGAAAGCATTCCGGATAATAATTGCAATCCAGCCATGCTTGCGCAAATGCGGCAAAATCAAACAGATTCACGATACAATCCGGCACTCCATTTGGTCCGGTGAAATCAAATTCCACATCGCCCGTGCAAACGTGCTCGTTCGTGGCGGTATAGACTAGATCCGCAATCTCCAGGGCATCCATGGCGTAATCCGTGATGATCACATCGTCGATGTCTCCGGCAAAGAACTCATTACCGGCAGGGTAGGTTCGGCCAATCGCGAAATTACTGGCGTCCGGCACTCCGTTGGCGCCTGGAGTATCGCTATTGATAGCCCTGCCGTCCAGATAAAGCGTTCGGGTCGTTCCGTCATAGGTTGCCGCCACGTGATGCCACTGCCCGTCAATCAGGTTGCCTGTACCGGCTCCCAGATCGGCGCCCCACCAATAGTTCCACATTTCATTGCCGGCGAGCTTTAGAGCATTGACCTGCCTTCCAGTACCATAGTTCCCCCAGCCGATAATCCCGCGACTTCCGCTAACGCTGGTCGGACGAATCCAGGCCGAGAGGGTATATTCATCGTCGTTGATCGGAATCTCGTTGGGATCGAGATAATGCAGGATCAGCATATCGCCGTCACCGTCCAGAGTCACCGCATTTCCTGCGATACCGTCCGTGGTCCAGCCTGCATCGCCGACGAGAGTGCAGTCGTTGCCGTTGACCGTTGCATCTTCAGCCCCTGCCCCTGAACCTTCATCCAGCTTCCAATGGGCTACTATCAGCTTCAGTCCCAAATTGGCAACGGCGGAATTTTGCGGGCCGGCGCTGTTCGTGACGACGCAGTAATACTGGCCGACATCGGAAGCGTCCACATTCTTAACGATAAGCGTAGTTTCCGTTTGACTGGCGCTGATATCATATTTCGCACCGGTATTCAGGTCAATATCGTCAGGATCTCCAACCTTTTTCCATTGCCAATCGGTTACGGTGGTATCCGAATCGATAGCAACGATGAATTCCGCGTTTTCATTCGGCTTGACGCGGGTATCGACGGGACCTGTCAAGGTTGCCAGCGTCTGGAGCGTATCGAAGCTCCATACGGCGCCGGTCACCGTGCAGGGATCGTCGATGGTTCTTTGATCGATGCGCCAATTATAAGTGCTGTTGGTGTCCAGAATTCCCGTCGGATACGTAGTGGTTCCCGCAGAAACCGTATCCAGCTTAGCAAGGGCTTCCCCTTCTTTTCCTAAATAAATATCATACTCGATCAGCGTACCTGGCAGAACGGGCGCTGGCTGCCATTCGAGGGTGGTGGATACCGCATTGATATTCACACCCACCGGGCTGGGCGCCACCAGGATCGCGGGCATGGCTTCCGTTCCCGCGTTATAGTTCGCCTCGATCTCCGCGGCGCCGAGGGCATGGTTATAAATGCGGAATTCCATGATCTGACCCTGAAAATCGGTATCGCCAAAGCCCACTGCGGATCCCAGATAAAACTGGTCGATACTCACCGCCGCCAGGTCCTGCCCGCCCATGGAGGCAGTATTCGCTGCCACACCGGCCGGATTACCGACCGGGACGACAACGATAGACATGGAATCCGAACCTTCATCCCAGATGGCAGCCAGGTAATACTCCGTACCGTTCGTTACTATGCTTGCATTATTGACATTGTTTTCCGTATGCGCCGTGTCATTGATCGAACAACTGGTGGAGTTTCCCGCATTGCCGCGGCGCGGCGTTATGTCCATGTAGGTATTCGTATCCGTACCGGTCATCATGATTTTTGCCCAGTTGTTTTCGGTGTTCTGAATAAACCAGGCTTCCATGGTGATCGCGTCGGCCCCGTTAATCGTACCGGCCAGTTTGGTAAGCGCATCGCCTTGGGCTATGGCATTGTTCGTGCGGGTCGAACCCCCGGGCAGAATCAGCGCTCCGTCCGAAATGGTGGTTCCATTCAGAGTAAGATTCGCAGTGCCAATTTGATCATTGGGATCTTTTTTGAAATCGTATCGATGAACCAGATCTGCCAATGCATTCATCGAGATCGGACCGATTAAAAGTAACAGACTCAGTAAAATGTTTCTT
>CAZNQT010000676.1:0-2334 GCA_964574885.1 uncultured Pirellulales bacterium | reverse complement strand
TTAGTAAACCGAGACATAAAAGTTTGATCCGGACAGCACGGTTCATCCTATAGCGGTTTCTCAAGATTATCTCTGATGTATTCGTAAAATTCATGGTTATTTAATTATCGGCATGAAATACAAATCAGATAATCACAGAATTGCTGATATGACTGGACAAATGCGCCATATTCGACATAATGACGGTGGATAGAACAGGGTTACCAACTTACGAAACAGAAAAAAGAAAGAATGACGATGGCACAGCAAGATCGGATTGAGGCGGTTAGAACCACCTTAGCAA
The DNA here is from genome assembly GCA_964574885.1 of uncultured Pirellulales bacterium. GTDB lineage: Bacteria > Planctomycetota > Phycisphaerae > Sedimentisphaerales > SM23-30 > JAFGFX01. Next base: position 2,051 of record CAZNQT010000676.1, on the reverse strand, counting down.
AACACGGGCAGGAGCAGTTATTACGGTTCGGGGACCAATTGAGTGAAGCACAACTGCGGGAATTGCTCGCTGACATCGATTCGTTGGATCTGGAGATGCTCGACGAGTTGATTCAACAATATGTTTTACAGACGCCGACCTTCGAGATTCCCGAGGAGATACTGCCGCCGCCGGTCTGTCCGATCGAGCCGAGGGATTCGGAGAAAGAGAAATACGAACAGGCCCGCCAATTGGGTCAAAGTCTGATCGGACAGAGTAAGGTCGCCGCCTTCGTCGTTGCTGGCGGTATGGGAACCCGGCTGGGATTCGACGGTCCCAAAGGATGTTATCCTGCCACGCCGATTCGCAGGCGTGTTCTGTTCCAGGTTTTTGCCGATACCATCGAGGCGGCCCAGAACCGCTACGGCGGCGTCATACCCTGGTACGTTATGACCAGTCAGGCCAATCACCAAGCGACCGAACAAGCGTTCGCCGACAATGACTATTACGGACTGAATCCGGATAATGTGATTCTCTTTCAACAGGGGATGATGCCGAGTTTCGATCATCAGGGAAAGATTTTGCTGCGTGAGAAACATCGTCTGGCTATGTCGCCGGATGGTCACGGCGGATCGCTGCTTGCCCTGTATAAGAGCGGGGCCCTGGCGGATATGCAAGAACGGGGCGTCGAATATATGAGCTACTGGCAGGTGGACAATCCGCACGTGCACGTCATTGATCCGTTGTTTATCGGTCTGCACGCCCTGGACGAAGCCGAGATGTCCAGTAAAGCGGTGATTAAGTGCGATCCCCTGGAAAAAGTGGGGAATTTCACGCTCGTCAATAATCGGATCACGGTGATAGAATACAGCGATCTGCCGGACATGTTGGCCCGAAAGCAGAATCCGGACGGCAGTTATATGTTCGAATTAGGCAGTATCGCGATTCATTTGATCAGTCGATCGTTCGTCGAGCGCATCAATGCGCATGGCTTCTCATTGCCATGGCATCGCGCCGACAAGAAGGTGCCTTATATTGACGCCCGCGGGGGGTTAATCGAGCCGAACGAGCCCAACGGCGTGAAGCTGGAAACATTTATCTTCGACGCGCTGCCGCTGGCGGAGAAGTCCATTATTCTCACCATTGATCGTGTCGAAGAATTCGCCCCCATTAAGAACGCGACCGGCGTCGATAGCGCCGAAAGCTCGCGCGAACTCCAGATTGAGCGTGCCGCCCGCTGGCTGGAAACTGTCGGTATTTTGGTCCCGCGAAGACCGGACGGCGTGGTCGATGCCGCCATCGAAATCTCCCCACTCTTCGCTCTCGATCAGCAGGAATTGTGCGAAAAACAAGCGAATCTCCAATATTATAAACAGCCAGGAGTTCTGTCAGGACTCCTAGCCGGTTACCCATTACAAGAAGAGAATACAAAATGAAACAGTGGCCATTCTATCTAATCCTGGTTTTAACAGCCGTCGTGGGATGTGACAAGAAGGATGCCGACAAGGAATCCTCTTCTCCTAACACAGTAATAACTACCATCAAGAAAATGGAAACGACGAATAATCGGTCTCGGTTCGCGGAGATGTCGTTTCCACTGGCGAAGGTGGACGTCGAGGATCTATCTTTGCCGAGCTCTAAACCGTACTACCTACGTAACGCTAAGTATGTTTATCAAAGTGATGTGCAAATCGACGGCGCCTCGTACGATATCCTCTGGGCGGAAGTGAAACTCCCAGACGTAAAAATACCTGGACTGAGTGTTATCCCGCACCAAAACCGAGAGAATATACCGCGGTGGTGGGGCGCGGACGAGCAGAATTCGTATCACAAGCTGGGCGACCGATATTATCAATTTACCGCGGATACGGCGAACGAGAAAATGAATGTCCGGCCCTATACCGGTCCCCTGGGCGAGTTTACGGTCGGCGCCGGCGGACGCAATCTGAAAAAAATGACGATGCAGGGTTCACTGCGGGCGGAAAACGGCGCCGTCGCGATCGGCGATACGAGGGAAAAAAACTGGCCTACCGCCTGTCAAAGCTGTCGGATCCCTACGGGTGATTATTTAC
>CAZNQT010000675.1:0-2375 GCA_964574885.1 uncultured Pirellulales bacterium | reverse complement strand
GTAGAGAATCATCGACCACCCCCAAGCTCGCAGACTCGCTTGGCGGTGCCACCCGTCGTGAAATAAGAAAAACCTGGTATGCACAGCATACCCTACGGAATTGTACGGTCGAAAATCCTATCCAAGCCCCCGGTGGTAACCGGGGGTCGATCACTGTTGTATGGTTTTGGCATCCGTCCCTTGCTTACCAGCGGGGGCTATAATGTCACGCCGAAGGAGGTAAAATTAAATTAGCTTATTTTTCCTTGTGGAGGATGCCGTATTCTTTCCAGAGGGCGAGCTGTTGACGGAATTCCTGGATTAAAAGGTTCAAATTCTGGAGGGCATCGACGAGCGATTCATAGGCGCGCGGATCGTCAAGCATTCGTCCGGCGGTGCCTTTGCCTTCGGTGATCTGATGTAGAATCAGGTTAAGATTTTTCATGACCAGCGCGACGCCGTCGGCGGCATTTTGAATCCGAACGGCGGCTTCGCTGAATTCTTCACCGGTTTTGTCGGCTTTCTTTTCGACGTTGGCCAGAGCCTCGGACGCCTGTTTGACCAGGGTTTGGGCGTCCTGGGTAAATTTCTGGACGTCTTCCATGGTTTGCACACCTTTCCCGGTCAAAGCGGCGAAATCACGGAGTCCGTTTTTGATGTTCCGCTGATTTTCCACATCGCCGATAATCACATTGAGGTATTTTAAGGCGGTATCGAGGCGGGCGACGGCGGTGGTAATGTTGGGAAAGACTTTGTTGGGATCGCTGCGATCAACCACGTCGGGAGGAAGAGGTTTCAATTGGCTCTGCAATTGCAGGCTTAATTGATTCATGCGGTCCGCCAATTCGTCCAGTCGCTTTTCCGTATTCTCGGAAATAAATTGACTGCCGCTGGCGATTTCGCCCGGTATGGGATGGGTTACTCCTCGTAACAGTTCGGCGGAGGGCGGTTCGTCCAACGCGAATTGAATGTAAGCGCTGCCCAGGCCGCGTTGATAGATTTTGGGGATCACGTTTTTCGGGATGTCATATTTGGTATCCATGGCGGCCTGGACGACTACCTGATAATACTTACGTTGAGGGTGCTTGAGATCGGGCAAAAGCTGAGGATGTTTTACCGCGGTGATATGACCGACGGGATAGCCGCAAAAATATATTTCGGTATTCTCCTGAATACCGAACGCCTTGGGAAAATACATGGTGATCTCATACGAATTCACCTTGTGTAGGATCGTCGGTAAATCGCCGAACTTTACCACCAGCCAGCCCAGAAACACCAATCCGAGCGAAACAAACAGCGCCACTAACAGATTTCGTCGTTTCTCATTCATGCTCTTCTTCCTCTTGTTCGCTGCGGCCCTGCAGGAAACGTCGGACGTCTTCATTCGGGCTGTTTTGGATCTCCTCGGGCGTGCCGTCGGCGACGATGCGACCGCGGCTGAGCATCACGATACGATCGCCCACTTTATTGGCACTGTGCATATCGTGCGTAACCACGATGGAGGTAATTTTCAAATCGTTCTGGAGTTTGATGATCAAATTATTGATGGTTTCGGCCCGGATGGGATCCAATCCCGTGGTCGGCTCGTCATAGAGGATCACTTCCGGCGCCAAGGCAATGGCGCGGGCCAGCGCCACGCGTTTCTGCTGCCCCCCGGACAGTTCGCTGGGCAGCCGCTGGGCAAAGTCCCGCAGACCGACCATATCCAGTTTTTCCAGGGCGAGGGTTTCGATTCTGGTGGGCGGGTAATCGGTGTGCTGAATCAGGGGAAAGGCTACGTTTTGGATAGCGGTCTCGCTGTCGAACAAGGCGCCGGCCTGAAAGAGAAATCCACACCGTCGGCGTACGGCCACCAGACGCTGCTCCGTGAGATTATCGATCCGCACGCTGTCGAAGAGGACCTGCCCCCGATTCGGCCGGATCAGAACGATCAGATGCTTTAAGAGCACCGTTTTGCCGCAGCCGCTGGGACCGATCACCACGGTAGTCTTACCTCGCTCGATTTGAAAATCCACGTTCTGGAGCGCCTCGACCTTACCAAAGCGTTTCGAGACGCCGCGGAGTTCAAAGATAATATGATTGTCCGTATTCGGTGACATTTACTTATCTACTACATGAAAACATGAAAGCCCCAGATCGAATAATATATACCTTTGAAGATAACGGCGAGGATAAAGTCCAGGGCCAGGATGGTCAGAAAGCTGCTGACGAAGGCTTCGGTGCAGGCCTTACCGACGCCGTGGGCGCCCGGGGCACAGAAGAATCCCTTAAAGCAACTGATCAAGGCAATCGTCGCGCCGAAAAAAACGCTTTTGACCAGTCCGACCATAACATCCCACTTTTCGACTACGGCGGCGCTGAACAACCAGAACGCTTCGTTATTGACGCCGTAGATC
>CAZNQT010000674.1:0-2390 GCA_964574885.1 uncultured Pirellulales bacterium | reverse complement strand
CATTGCCGCATGAAAACGACACATAAAAAACAACAAAAGGAAGGATAGTAGTACGGAGCCGAATACCGGCCACTCCGTCTCCGCAATCTGACCGATTTGCAGATCCTTAGCTTCTTGGGACTCGATTCGTCGCCGAGCCCATCTCTCATACTCAGGCGAAAGCGAACGATGGATTCGATAGGCATATCGCGTTATCCCCTCCCCCTGCCAGCCGGGATCGCGTAGATAATAGAGAATCAGGGTAAACGGAATGAGAAAAAAATAAAACGAGATGAATAGAAATATCAAAGCGTTCCCGTATCCGCATATCGCCGCCGCCCGAGAACCTTTCCCCTCTGGAAGCATTTCATTCGCTGGATTTACTACCTTCCCTTTCGCCATAATGCCATTATTATACCTCTTGTATTCGTTTTGCCTTATTAATAATTTTACTTTTTTATCTGTCATTTTTCTGTTGGCTATTGGTTCTTTGCTTTCATTTCTATTCTCCATCCGCTACCCGCTAATCACTAACCACTATTACTCTTCTGCTCATTTACTCATCAACTCATTTACCAGGAACCGTGAACTCTTTTTCTTCACCCTATCCTTCAGATCCTAAACCCTATACCCTGATTATTTAATCCGTGCAATTTTCGCCATCTTTCGTTATAATATTAATTGTGTGTAGGGTGGGCTCTTAGCCTACGCAATTTGCTGCCTTAGGCCGCGCCGTGACCTTCGTGGTTTCATTGGTTCGTAATGATAGACAAAGGAAAATCGCATGACGCAAAACGCCATAACCATCCGCTGTCCCCAGTGTGCTAAACAATACGAAATTACCGCCAGTAACGTGGGCCAGAAAGCTCGCTGTCAATGCGGCTCCACCTTCGATATCATTCCCGAGAACATCGTGAATCCCTCCGCACCGCCGGCAAAGCCGACTCCAACGACGAATCCTCCTGCCGCCGCACCCACTGCCCCTCCTGCGCCGCCCACTGCCAAACCGCAGCAGACGACCCAATACAGCACCACGGAAATTACCGCCCCCTCGGAAGACGTCATGGCGCAGGTCGAAGCCCTGGGACACGCCCGCTCCGCCATCCTGGACGAGGTCGCCAAAATCATCGTCGGCCAGAAAGATGTTCTCGATCAGGTCCTGACCGCCTTTTTCGCCCAGGGCCATTGCCTCTTGATGGGTGTGCCGGGACTCGCCAAAACCATGATGGTCCGCTGCCTCGCCGACACCATGCTCTTGAATTTTAAGCGGATTCAGTTTACCCCCGATCTGATGCCCACCGATATCACCGGTACTAATATCCTCGAAGAAGATCCCCAGACCGGGCAGCGCCAGTTCGTCTTTCATAAGGGACCGATCTTTACCAACGTCCTGCTGGCCGACGAGATCAACCGTACGCCGCCCAAAACCCAGGCCGCCCTGCTCGAAGCCATGCAGGAACATAAGGTGACGGCCTCGGGGAAATCCTATTTGATCAATCAGCCGTTTCTCGTATTAGCCACCCAGAATCCCATCGAGCAGGAAGGCACCTATCCGCTCCCCGAAGCCCAGTTGGACCGCTTTATCTTCCTGGTCAAAGTGGACTATCCGAATCCGGATGAAGAGCAGGAGATCCTGCTTTCCACCACCCGCGGCAACGCCACCAACCTGGAACCGATCCTCGATGCCGACTCGATTCTAAAGTATCAGGCCCTCGTCCGCCAGGTACCGGTCAGCGACCACGTCGCCGGTTATGCCTCGCGCCTGAGTCGTGCCACGCGCCCCCAGTCTGACGAGGCCCCCGATTTCGTCAGGAAATTCGTCCGCTTCGGCTGCGGCCCCCGCGCCGGCCAATCACTCATCCTGGCCGCCAAGGCCCACGTGGTGTTGAATGGCCGGTTTAACGTCTCCTGTGCCGATATCCGCGCGTACGCCCTGCCGGTCCTGCGGCACCGGGTGATCCTGAACTTCGCCGCCGCCAGCGAGGAAATCGACGCTGACGATATCATCCAAAGACTGCTCCAAACTATCCCGGAATCAGGATGATTTTCACGATTTCGCGGGCAGAAAGAGCCCGAAAATCCCGAAAAGTGCTGCTTTTGCAGTGATTTAGGTAAAATTACAAAACAAACCCAATTTTAGTCATGGCCCTGATGAAGGAATTTGGCGGATTTAAGTATCTGCCCTCGCGGCTGGCCGAACGGTTGCGGGGGGTGGAGATCGCGGTGCGTCGGCCTATGGATGGCAGCCACCAGGGGATGCACAAGTCGCCGGCGTTCGGCTCGTCGGTGGAGTTCGCCGAGTACCGCGAGTACCTGCCGGGCGATCCGGTGGCGCGGATCGACTGGCCGGTGTATGCCAGGAGCGCTCGGTATCTGATTCGGCAGTCCCACGAGGACGTGAGCATCCGCGG
>CAZNQT010000673.1:0-2395 GCA_964574885.1 uncultured Pirellulales bacterium | reverse complement strand
GTGCCAAAAGGGTTTGCCATGCAGCGTAATACTAAAAAGTTCACGGCGTTGCATGGCACCCGACGTGTGAAGGCAATTGCGTGGGCGTGGTACCCGGTTGATTCCATAAACGAGTTTCGTTTATAAGTTATTTTCTTCACTGAGATTGTGCTTTAGATTAGAATGCGCATTATTATAAGAAAAGTATTGTAGGTAAGTAAAGGGAAAGACACATGATCAGGAACAGGGTAATTCGTACCTTTCTTTTAGCGATTTTGCTGTTTTCAATAGGTTGTCAGGAGGGGGTGCGGGTAGTGCGGCGGCCAGTGATCGGGATCACCAGCGCATATCGGTACGATCCGAATATCAACGTGGAGCCGGAAGACGCGGTGCCGATGACCTATATCTACGCAGTGCGTGAAAGCGGGGGGGCGCCGGTGATTCTGCCAACGGTGACGGATGACGCTCTGATCGGTCGTTATCTGCAAATACTGGATGGTCTGGTGTTGATCGGCGGTATGGATATTCCGCCCAAGGCGTATGGCGAAGAGCCGCATAAGAGCGTTAAAGTGATGCCGGAGGAGCGATTTAATTTTGAAAGCCGACTGATCCGGCAATGGTACGACAGCGGTAAGCCGATGCTGGGCGTCTGTCTGGGGATGCAGTTTACCAACGTGATGCGCGGCGGAACGTTAATCCAGGATATACCGTCGCAGGTCGGCGAAACGGTGAAACATCGTGGCGACCGGGCCCATCACAAAGTGATTATAGAAAAAGACAGTAGGTTATATCGTATTCTGGGCGCTACGGAAGCGGTGGTGTATTCCAGCCATCATCAGGCGGTGAAAGAGGTAGGGAGCGGTCTTAGGATTGCGGCGCGCAGTATTGACGGCGTGGTCGAGGCGGTAGAGCGGCAGGACGGTCGATTCGGATTGTTCGTGCAGTGGCATCCGGAGGCCATGGACGACGTTCAGCATCGCAAGGCGATCTATTCTGCTTTGGTACGGGCGTGCATGACGGGGAAGTAGCATATAGCGTATAGCGGATAGATAGGAAGAGAGATTCTTCGCTTTGCTCAGAATGACAAGGAAAATGACGAATTAGAATTAACGGCGAAGGAGAAAGTGAGGGTATAAACATGAATTTCATTAAGAACGTAAAGGCAGTTTCAGTGATTTTGCTGTTCGTCAGTTGCGTTGGTCGGCAGAACAGTTCGTCGGCAGGGCAATTCGAGTGGCAGACGGTTTCGCCCGAAAAACAAGGCTTCTCGTCGGCCAAGCTTAACGCGCTGCGGGAAACCCTGGCGGCTAAACGGACCAAAGCACTGCTGATCATTCGCAACGATGAAATTGTCTGTGAATGGTACGCCCCCGGGCACGGTCCCGGTAAGTTACATTATACGGCTTCTCTAGCGAAGGCCCTCGTCGGCGGCATGTCGCTATTGGTTGCCCTCAATGACGGTCTGATGGCTGTCGATGATCCGGCGTACAAATACATTCCGTCCTGGAAGGACCATCCGCTCAAATCCAAGATCACGATCCGACAGTTGGCGACACATTCGTCCGGTATCGAGGACGCCGAACTGAGTGAAAAGGACCGTCAAGAGGCGCTGGCCAAGGGTTATACTCCTAGCGCCAATCATATGTCGCTGCCGGGCTGGAAAGGCGCCTTCTGGCGTAAAGATCCCGATCCGTTCAGCATATCGCGCGATCAGGCCCCTATAGAATTTCCGCCGGGGACGCAGTACGCCTACAGCAATCCGGGTATGGCAATGCTGTCCTACTGCGTGACGGCCGCCATAAAGGACACGAAGTATCCAGATGTACGCATCCTGCTTCGCGACCGCATCCTGCGGCCCATCGGCGTACAGGACGGTCAATGGTCCATTGGTTACGCCCATACGTATGAGGTCGATGGTCTAAACCTCGTGGCCAATTGGGGCGGAGGAGCTTACACAGCGCGTGCGGTGGCCCGGGTTGGTCGCTTGATGCTCCGTAAGGGCAATTGGCAGGGTAAACAACTTCTGAAACGTCGGTGGGTGGAGAAAGTCATAGAATACGCCGGCACGCCCATACCGGCTCGGCCCCCGGGCGATCCGGAACCGGCCTGCGGTTTGGGCTGGTACACCAATTTTGACGCCGCCTGGGCCAAGGTGCCGCGAGACGCCTTCGCCGGGGCCGGGGCTGGTAATCAGATTCTATTGGTAGTACCGAGCCTGGAACTGATCATCGTTCGCAATGGAGGAGATCTTTATAATCCTGACAAAGGCGAAGGATTCTGGGGCGGTGTGGAAGCGTATTTATTTAATCCCATTATGGATGCCGTGCAAAAAAGCCCCTCTACGGATCATTAACGCGGCCGGGGGTGGGCGCGTCGGACTGCCAGTTGATGACGTCGTTGCCATAGGCGGTTGCAT
>CAZNQT010000672.1:0-2397 GCA_964574885.1 uncultured Pirellulales bacterium | reverse complement strand
ATCCACCTGTATATCAATTGTCCCGGCGGCAGCGTCGATGACACAATGGCGATCTATGACACGATGCGTTTTTTGCAGTCGGACGTCAGTACCTACTGCGTGGGCCATGCAGCCAGCGGAGCGGCCTTGATCCTGGCTGCCGGCACCAAAGGCAAGCGCTATGCCCTGCCGCATGCCAAGATCATGCTCCATCAACCGTGGGGCGGAATCAGCGGCCAGGCCGCCGACATTAAAATCCAGGCCGAAGAGATCCTCAAGACCAAAGACATGATCAATAATGTGTTCGCCGAACATACCGGCCAATCCATTGAAAAAATCCGGGAAGAAACCGAGCGGGACCGTTATATGTCCGCCGAGGAAGCTAAGAAATACGGCCTCGTGGACGAAGTGCTGCACGATGAAGGCGAAACCAAGGATTCCCAGAAAAAATCGAAAGAGAAAAAATGAGTAAAACCACCTCGAATCTGGTACCCATTGTCATTGAGACGACCGGCCGCGGGGAACGGGCCTATGATATTTATTCCCGCCTGTTGAAAGACCGCGTCATTTTTCTCGGCGGTCCGATCGACGACGACGTTGCAAACCTGGTCGTCGCCCAGTTACTGTTTTTAAGCAACGAGAACGCCAAAACCGACGTCCACATCTATATCAATTCACCGGGCGGATCGGTGACGGCGGGACTGGCGATTTACGACACCATGCGATACCTGCGCTGCCCGGTGCGCACCTACTGCGTCGGCCTGGCCGCCAGCATGGGCGCCGTACTCCTGTTAGGCGGCAGTGAAGGCAAACGCTACATGCTGCCCCATTCCAGCGTACTGCTGCATCAGCCCCTGATCCGCGGTCGCATTACCGGACCGGCCACCGACCTGCAAATCGAGGCGGAAGAGATGATTCGCGTCCGACAGCGCCTCTATAAGATTATCGCCCAGCACACCGGCAAAGACGTCAAAACCGTCGAGAAAGACTGCGACCGCAACTACTGGATGACCGCTCAGCAGTCCATCGACTACGGCGTGGCGGACAAAATCCTCGAAAAAATACCCGAGCCCGAATCGAATAACAAAAAGTAAATCACTGTGCGTAATTATCATTAGCCCCCGCTGGTAAGCGGGGGCGAATGAGACACTGTTACTATAGCGGATTCGTCCCCCTGTTGACTCAGGGAATTACGTCCCGGCCTTTGGGGTTGCTATGTCGCCGACACGAATATACCTGTTTGTTCTCATATTGCTTTGGTTTATCGTCGGTTGTAACGGTAAAAAACCGCTCATCGACGATTCCCGCGCCAAACTCGTCCAGGAAAAACAACAACTGCAACTGGAAAAAGCCCGTCTCGAACAGCAAAACGCCCAGCTAAGAGAACAGGTCGCCACCCTGCAGAAATTTCCCTCCGACCGTATGAATCAACTCGTGAAAGTGGCGAAAATCGAATTCGGCAGATTCACCCGCGCCTACGACGGCGATACCGAAGCGGACAAAGATGGTTACGACGACGGCATCATCGTGTATCTGATCCTCGAGGATAAGGACGGCGACGTCATCAAAGCCGCCGGAGCCGTCCGGATCGAACTGTGGGATCTGGTCACGGACAAGAAAATTATCAGCAAGTTCATTCCCATGAGCGATCTGCAAACCTACTGGCTCAGCGGACCCCTTACCAATCATTACAAATTCCAAATCCCCTGGCCCAAAGACAATCCTCCGACGCACCGTTTTTTAACCCTGAAACTTCGCTTCCAGGAAGCCCTCACTGGCAGAACCTTTGAAGCAGACCAAAAAATCGAAGTGCATGTACAACCGGAAATTAAGTAGGGTAGGCTGTGCCTACCGGGATAATACAAGTAATTATACACAACTTCCTCTGTTGAATGCAAATCGTTGGATTGCTTGATTTTAGATCGATGTAATTATCGTGCTTAGAATTAGATTTTTGTTAAAATGAACCTTGACCTAGATATTGCGTACACTATTATAGTAAGTTAGTGGATTTATAATACATTGTGTTTATAGCGTTTACGTCATTTATATTCCAGAAACAATCAACGGCAACCACAAGGTGAATAAAATGGCTAAAAAACTAGCGAAGAAAAAAAACAAAAAAGTAGCAAAATCGAAGACTAAGAAATCAGCTAAAAAACCTGTAAAAATACTTAAAGAACCTCCAGAGGTAAAATTTGATTACATAAAAAGCAATTACTTCAGAGTAATACGCGTTGATGGTGCTCATGGTGGTATGGGTGTAAATTTAAATACCATACAACTAGCTCTTTTCAGTGAACGTCGCCCAATACCAAAATCCGAGGTATATCCCTTTGCTAATGGCAAATTGAGTGGTCCGCCCACGAAAACATCTAGAGATCCCATCAAACGGGAAGATGAAATCGAGGCATTACT
>CAZNQT010000671.1:0-2399 GCA_964574885.1 uncultured Pirellulales bacterium | reverse complement strand
TGGGCGGTTAAAAAATTGGTTTGTTTTGTAAAAAAGGCATTGAATCTGGGCCTACCTTTAAAGGAATTGATGTAGGTACTAATCGGATTAAGGTTGGTTCATCTTGGAGAGTTCGGCGAGATTAATATTGTTGTATTGGAGGAGGGTACCCTGGGCACGATGGACGTCGGTAATGGCGATATTGTACTTGAGGATGGCCTGGGCGAGCGAGCTTTGAAACTGAGCTAAACGTTCCTGGGCAAAGAGTTTACGGTCGAGGAAGCCGATATCGATTTTGGCGGCGGCGTCTTCCATAGCCAGATAGGCCTGCAGTTCTCCCGACTCTGCTCGGGCTGCGGTCAGCCGCACTTCGGTTTCCTGATAAGCATTTTGCAGTGATTGCAGAGAAATGCTGACATCCATAAGAATCTGTTCTTTATAGTTTTCCAGTCGAAAATTTTCCTGTCGTTCCTGTAATTTCGCTTTTCGTAATGCGGCACGAGGACTACGGTTGCCCAGGGGGACTTCGAAGCTCAGTCCGGCGAGATAGTTCACGGTATCATAATCATGTTGGTTTTGCCAGGCGGTTCCCATCGAGCCGCCGGGCGCGTTGATTTCCTGTCGAGCGACCATGTCAAGGCGGGGCAGCAGTTGATTTTGGGCGACGCCGACGGCAAGTTCGGCGGTATCGATGGTTAATTTCTGGGAAATAAGTTCGGGCCGAGTCTGCAGGGCGATTTGAAACGCCTGTCGGCGATCGACGGGGAACGGTTGCATGGTCGGTTCGTCCATGGGGATAACTTCCCACACCTGTCGGAGGAGGAGATCCGGATCGTTCAAGCTTTCCAGGAGGCGATCCTGTTGAACGAGGACGTCATTACGGGCCGAGACCAGATCGGCGCGTGCACTTTCGATCAGGCCTCGGTTCCGGGCGATGATGCCGGCGCCGGCATCTAAATTGACTCGATTTTCCAAGCGTTGCAAAGTCATTTCGGCTTGACGGACCAGTTCCTCCAGGATGCGTACTCGTTGCCGGTAATAGACCAAACGCCAATAATTGGCTTCGACGGTGGCCACCGTTTTGATGACCTGTAGGTTAAACTGCTGTTGGCTGATAGCGAAATTATTCCGGGAGGCAAGAATGGAGGCACGGTTGACGTCGATGCCGAAGTCTCGGAGCAGAGGTTGGCGGAGTTCGAGATCGAGGCTGGTCTGGTAGAACGGATGCCAGTAGAGCCCCGTTTCTTCCATGCGTAATCGTCGGGCGCGTTGCGCCAGTTCGATCGTCCCGCCGGAGGGCAGTCGTTTTCGTAATCCCAGTTCGTAGTTGTAATCGTGCAACTGATCGAAGGGATTGCTGGGGATCTTTTCCTCGTGGGATCCATTATTCGTTTCAATCGTTTGGGTAAAAAATCCGGAATCGGGATTAGCCTGATCGGTGACGTTGAACTTTGCGGAACTAAAGAGGACGGCGTCAAAGGCGGCTTCGGCCTTGACGACGTCGGCCATACGGATCGCCGGATCCTGACTACTGATGCGGATATCCAGGTTATGGACCAGGGCGCGGCGGATGCAGTCCTCCAGGGTAAGTTTGGCGGGTTGGCGCGGTCTGTCCTTCAACAGGGGGAAATTAACTCGACTCAGTTGATCCCAGGCCAGGATGTACGAGCCGAATTTGCTCTGAGGAGACTTCTCCGGAGGAGCGGCATAGGCATGTCCCACCGCTGTGAGAATTCCTATCCCCATCACGAGTGAAATCCATCCGTGCTGATTAGAGTTAGCTATCCATTGCATGGCTCGCGTTATCCCTTTCGCGTTCTGAGTTCATATATTCCGCGGCCGGCTTCTACGTACCCCGAAATCGCTCGAATAATATAGATACGCAATTATAAAAGTATATAGGTGATTGTCAAAGTATCCTTTTAGTCAGGGGACTCGACGGTCAATAGCTGGTCGAAGGACTCGTTTTCGGCCGCTTCGAATTGTAGGTTGAAATCCTGCGGCAGGGAGCCGAGGTAGTCTCGTTTGATCACTACTTTAAACATAAGATTATCCAGGTCGAGTTCCACCTGTCGCAGATTGCCCGAGCGACGGCGATACATATATTTATTTTTCTTCTTCAATTTTTTCAGATCGCCTGCTGCCAGATCGAAGGTACTATAAAAATCGATGGTGATATCTTTTTCCGTCAAATCGAGGGGGGAAAGGCGTGTGGAGATGTCCCCGAGGATCGTCAATCCATAGCTGCTATAGGCATTGGGTCCGTCATTATAAACAAAGCGGAATCGCCTCATGCGCAGGGCGTCCTTATAGTCCTGGAGAAATCGCATGGGCGGATTTTGTTTCCCTTTCATGCGTCCGAACCCGAAACCGATGTAACTGCCTACAACGATATCCACCGGCACCGGTTCCGCCAGAGA
>CAZNQT010000670.1:0-2401 GCA_964574885.1 uncultured Pirellulales bacterium | reverse complement strand
TTTCCGCATCAAGCAGGTCGAGGGCATCGACGATTACGCCATGATCCAGGAGGTCCTCCGCCGCCGCTACCGTAAGGCCGGCGAACACGAGGAAATTTTCCCCGACGTTATCTTAATCGACGGCGGACTCGGCCAACTCCACGCCGCCCGCGACGCCTTTCGCGAAATGCCCTGTAAACCTCCGATGATCCTGGCGCTGGCCAAACGGGAGGAAACCATCTTTCTGTTGAATCAGGACAAACCCCTCAAATTAAAATCCCACGATCCCGCTCTGCGCCTGCTCCAACACGTCCGCGACGAAGCCCACCGCTTCGCCCAGCACTACTTCCACATCCTCCGCCAAAAACGCACTTACCAATAATCCACCATCCATTTGTTTTTCATTTCTCATTGTTTATTTCTCATTTTATATTATCTGCCGGTGGCAGCCACCGAGTCTGCGAGGTGGATGGCGAATGTGGCACAGCCGCCCTCGGCTGTGTCGGGTGGCATGCTTACACGAGCGCCAGCGAGTTCAAGCATGTTGAGCGCCATGCTCAAACTGCTTTGAGCATAGTACATTCCAGCTACCTGGCAACGCGCCTGCCTATCAATCGTTTTACGATCAATATAATAATCCCCGTACAAAGCAGATTTAACGCCAACGACAGCATCCCTACCGTAATCATCGCCCCGCCGATTCCGTAGGACAGAGAGATAATTAACACTCCTGCCCCTACTTCTCCCCGTGGGAACAGAGCAACTGCCACTGCCAATCGCTCGCGAAAGCTTGCCTCGCGCCGGTAACACAAAGCCGGGAACATCTTGCCCAGATTGGACAACAAAGTGATGAAAACAACGTGTATGCCAATCATGCCCCAGGACATTTCCAGCGGCGCGGATGGCTCCGAATAGGTTTCGGGAGGCGGAGCGGATTCTGATTCCGGTATGGTATAGGCATGCGACATACTTTCATCCGACTGTTGTACCGTTTCCACGTCCCCGGTGATCCCCGTGATCATCGGCATGGTCAGTCCTACCAGAAACATGAAAATACACGATATCGCCGTCGCTATGCGTTGTTCTCGGGGGGTTTCCAAAATATCTTCTTCCGGTTCTGCCGCAGGTTCGGGTGTAGGCGATTCGTTCGTAAATGGAGTACGAGTGATTATGCAGCCCAAAACAAACGCCGGCAATAGAACCTCGATATGGATGGGAACAATTTCGTCCAATTGCTTGCTGCCGAAATAAACAATCTCACATACCAGGCTGATGAGCGATGAATAGCCGAGTACCCAAGGCCAGGTGATCGGAAGGTTCAGGCGATGCAAATATCGCCAGGCCACCCATAATAACAATACCATTATCATCACGACCACGCCGAGTTGCCAACGTAATCCTACGATCATCATCTTTAAAGGGATCATCAGCAGGACGGTATCGAGATCGTCGAATATCGCTAATACGCGAATCTTACGGAAAACCCACGTCGCCCCCAAACCTCCCGCAATCAACATGGAAAAGAGGATTCCCGCCGAGGTGGGCGCTGCGAATCGGGCTGCCAGCAGCGATTCCTTCCAGCTTTCCCAGGCATTCCAACCGGCGGTCGATAAAAAAATCACAAAATATACCACGCAAAACAGCCAGGGAAACGCCGCCGCCGTGGCCGCCACCAGATAATCCCAACCATATTGCTTCAGGTTCTTCTTATCGATTTCAAATTCATAGCCCACGTGGATCATGATGAAACCCAGAGCGATCATGGTCAGGATTTTGACCACGTGGGAGTACGCTTCCACATTCAGGGTTTGCCACGCGGGTATGATCTGGGATAACGCCAAACCCAACACCAGAAGGACGGAAAATAAAATTATCTTTTTCATCGTTCGACTCGTTTTCTATCAGCGTTAGCCGATATTTCCCTCATGCCATTCAAACCTATGAATTTTACCAGGAATAAGTCTTTACGTTGAAATCTACGATCCCATTATACTTCGATGGGAACATTTCATGCAATTGTATTTTTCATTTTTACTTTTGCCTCTGGAATTGAATTTCTCTGCCTCCTCGGTCCGGTGGCAGCCACCGAGTCCGCGAGGTGGATGGTGAATGTGGCACAGCCGCCCTCGGCTGTGTTGGGTGGTTCGAATGTAGCCGATTTCTCTATGTCATTCCCGCGAAGGCGGGAATCCAGGGATGTAGGATGGCCCCTTACCCCACGCGTTTAAAGCCCCCTCTGGTAAGAAGGGAACGAATTCCCTGTGCCTTTAAATCACCAAAAACCCATCGGCACAAGGATAATGGAAAAAACCTGTAACCTGAACGCTGATACCTGAACGCTGATAACCATCTTCCTAAATTCTTTATCCAGAGCAGGTTAGCAATAAATGGATTTTTTATTGCCAAATAGGAGTAATTAGAC
>CAZNQT010000669.1:0-2404 GCA_964574885.1 uncultured Pirellulales bacterium | reverse complement strand
GGCATACACCGCCGGATGATCCTTCAAAGCGGCGGCGAGTTCGCGCCAGAACTCCGCGGCCTGTTGCCAGTAGATCTTGTCCTGCCACAAACGCAAATCAGGACGGTCGTTATTGTTTTGCCTCCAACGGTTGCCGGGCAGCCCCAAAGGCGCCAGCACGATCTTAATGTCGTACCGATTCGCCCAATTCAGCACCTGAATGAGTTTATCCAGGTCTTCCCGGACAATCCCCTTAAAATCATCGGCGTTTCCCATCAGGAAATCGCGTTGTCGGCCTTTCCATTTGCTGTACGTCAGACGCACCCAATCCAGCCGTAACTCATGAGCCGCGGCAAACCACTGTTCTTTCGGTTCGAGATTGAAACAGTTCGCGCCTTTGCGCTGCTGGTTCCAAAACTCGATCTTGGAACCGGCCGTCACCACAGCAGGCAGAAACAACAAGGCTAACAATACAAAGAGTGTCCTCGTCTTTACATTTCCAGCCATAATGTATCTCCATTCAATCTAATCAATAACCGTATGTGTTGACGCACACTCTGCGCCCAGGAGTGTCATGTCAACCAAACCGGGATTTCCCACTTAACGTCATAATTAGTACTTTTGCACGCAACGAGGTCGATGATACCATAATCAGAGATTCAATTTCAAGGTGTCCGGCACCTTATATTTGTGACATTCTTTTGGTTTGAGCGTGGATGAGAGGTTCATTTTAGCGGCGGTTCGCTGGGTCCAACTCGAAGGGCCCACGGGGGCGCACCTTTAAGTTTTCCGGGTGAGAAGGATTTTACATGCCCAGGGAGAAGTTTTCCTGGGGATTTTCTTCGTTGTTGTTGAAACCTGCGATACTGGAATCGTCGGCAAGATCGCTCAGGGGATCGTCTTGCTGGTTTGACGAGCCGTTCGAGCTGTTTTTATTCCCGTTGCCGTTTATGTTCAACTTGCCGCCCGCGATCATGTGGATCAGCAGATCGAGCCGCGAAATTAACGTCGGCATATCTTCCGGTCGCTGACGTGGGTCCGTACGAACGCATTCCATCACCAGATTGGATACCCCTATCGGAATTTTCGATTTGATTTGACGCGGGGTCAGAGGATTCTCCCGGTTGGTTTGCACCAAGTCCATACGATCGGTTTGCTTGGGGATCAAGGTGGGGACATGCTTGCCCGTCAGGGCCCAATACATCGTCGCCCCCAGGTTAAACACATCCGTTCGCGGATTCAGATGTTTCCGTTTGACCTGCTCCGGGGCGATATAGTCGGGCGTACCTTGAATCCGGGGCTTGACCGTACCAATCGTACAACTCTGGCCCAGATCGATGATCCGGATGGCACCGGTGTCGGCGATGATGATATTGTTCGGCTTCATGTCACAATGCAGAAAGCCCTGCGAGTGCATACCGAGCATACCGTCCGCCACCATCCGAAAGATCAACAGCAGATCGATCAGCGAACGTTGGCGGCTCTGCTCCAGGCTCACGCCCGGACAATATTCCATCTTCATAATCACTTCACGGGTTTTAAGGCGTTTGCGCCGACGTTCGATTTCGTAATAGTTTCGGATATAGGGATGATTAAGTCGCGAGCCGACCCGAAATTCCGTTTCCACCTGATCGATCATACGACTGTCTTCGCCTTCCTGACGCACGACGTGTTTTACCGCGTAGATGTCGCCCGTGTCTTTTTTCTTGACCGAATAGATCACGCTGGCGGCCCCGAATCCTAATTTGCGCACAATTTCGTAGCCCGGCAATTCCGGCGGGGCAAACGAATTCGGGTGTATCCGACGCTGTGTTGATATTAATTTATCCATGCTCTTCTCAATCAGGCAGGACCTTCCCAGTGTCATGGCGGGATTTACTGGCGTGGTAGAAGAGGCAATATCGATGGTAAAATAGGCAATTAATGCAAAAAATAAAATTTACGAAATTTCGTTAATATAGATCGATCTACCTTACTCAACTCCTCTATCACGCGCGGTAAAATTATAAGCCCCGTCAACGCATAACTGGTAGTACCAGTAGGGCTATATATATTATCGTCTATAATTCTACGGAGATAAGAACGAATTGGCAAGAAGTTTAATAGAAATAGGGGCAGGAAAACAGTAATTTTACCGTTTTAAAACGACTTTGGCGTCGATTTGGCAGGTTTTTACCAGTTTTTCCACCAGATTCTGCAATTGCAGAACCTGCAATTGGGAACCGGATTTCTGATCGGAATCCCGGCAGAGGAGGCAAATACGGATGGTTTGGCTATCATAGGCTCCCTGATTGGGGAGCAGGCAGGTAAGTTGTTTCGTCCATCGGTCGGAGGCGAAAATCTGGCCATCGGGCCCGGTGTTCTGGTCGGAAATGATGAAATGATAGGCGGTGGCCCATTCGCCGGTCAGACCGTTTTCCAAATT
>CAZNQT010000668.1:0-2405 GCA_964574885.1 uncultured Pirellulales bacterium | reverse complement strand
GGACGAACCGGTGTATATCGCCGGCGGCAAACTCTACCGTTTGAACGATCAAGGCAAAGTGGCAGCTTCCGACCATGAAGCCGCCCGGCCCTACGCCTGGCCTCTGGCCCGTAACGTTCGGCCCGCCCAGCAGGCCCTCGGCGCCAATGGCTGCGACGACTGCCATACCACCGACTCGAATTTCTTCTTCGGCGAGGTCGCCGTCGATACCCCCGTTGCCTCCCAGGCCGATTCGAGCAAACCCATGTACGAATTGGCCGACGAAAGCGGAACGTATTGGAAGGCGTTTAACGCATCTTTCCTGTTTCGGCCTATGTTGAAAACTATTGGTTTCATTTGTTGTGGAATCCTGGCGATCCTTTTGCTGTTATACGCCTTGCTGGGACTCCGCCGCATTCTCATTAAACTCAACGGAAAAACGGAATAGCGTAGAGTGGGATTTTGCCCCACTGTAACCTGAAACATAGAACATTGAACCGGGAACCTTGAACATTATGTTTCGAATCGCAGCCATCATCGGAATTGTCGGATCGCTGATTATCATCGCCCTGCATCTGGTCATGCGTTCGACCAGGAAAGACGAACCGGAAACGCCGGCGGCGCCCTGTGAAATGGGCAGATTTCGCAAACTACTTTATATTCTGATCTACCTGGCCGTCGGCGGCAGTTTCGCCATATTGGCGCTGTCCGGCTTTATCGCCGCCATCGGCTGGGGCGGACCGATGCACGGCTACCTCTTGATGCTGCACTGTACCGTCGCGCCGGTCTTCTGTATCGCCCTGGTCGCCCTGGGCTGCATCTGGGCCGAACGGCGCCGGTTTACCGCGCAGGATTGGCAACGCTGCGAAAGCGTATGCGGCAAGCTGTGCTTCTGGCTGACGCTGTTGTTCGGCATACCCCTGATCTTCAGCATGGTGATCAGCATGCTGCCTATTTTCGGTACGTCGGGGCAGGAATTCTTCTATCACCTGCACCGCTGGAGCGCTTTAGGCATCGTCATCACCGGTATTTTAATGATCTACCTGATTTTCGCTTCCCGAGAGTGCTCCTGCAAAACCTGAAACCTGGAACTTTGAACCTGGATCATGGAACCTTGGACCTGGAACCTATTCGCATCCGGCATGGGACCGGATGGATAACCTAACGGGGTGTTGCGTTAAGGAGAACAAATCATGAGTAATGGAAAGTTACCGGATTACCTAGCCATGGCGAAACCCAATCCACTGGAAAACCGCACGCCATGGTACAAAAGCACGGCGCCGGTCTATGCCGGAATTTTCTTATGGATCGCCTTTTATCGCGATATCGCTATTGGCACACTCGATCAGGCGGGACTCCCTCTCGCGTTATTGGGGCTGGTAGTAGCCGCGTTGATTTGTCATTACCTGTTTTATCTCGTACCGGGTTTGTTTGGCATGAAAACGGGGTATCCCCTTTACGTCGTCGGGTCGTCCACCTATGGCACGAAAGGCGGGTTTTTAATGCCGGGCTTACTCATGGGATTATTGCAGTTCGGCTGGCTGGCGGTCAATATCGCTTTGGCCACCACGTTTATCCTCAAAGCCTTCGGGGTCGATGAGTCTCCCAAAACCGTGGCGTTTGCCGTGGTATCCATCCTTTGGGCAGCCTTGGCGGTGTTTGTGGCCCTCAAGGGAATTCAATACATCGGAAAAGTTTCCACGTATTTACCCATCGTTCCCCTGGTCATGATTCTGATCGTGTTTTTTACCAATGTGGGAGATGCCTTTGATTTCGAGCCGGTGCCCGATGCCAAACCGATGGTGGGTTTTTTAGCCATCATCGGTATGGTCGTGGGATTCTTTGCCACCGCCGGCGCCGCCGGTGTCGATTTCGGTATGGGTAACCGCAATGCCAAAGACATTCAAATGGGCGGCCTGACCGGGATCGCCTTAGCCATACTGATCGCCGGCGGATTGCCCTTGATTGCAATTGCCGGCGCCAATGCGAAAAAACTGAAAGAAGTCGCGCCCACAGACCTCACCGTGGCGAGTAACCCGATGGAAGAAGCCGGTAAAGCGGTCGAGGATGCGAAAACGGACATGGAAAAAGCGGCTGACGACATGAAAGAAGATATGGAAGAGGCCGTGGAACAAACGAATCCGCTTAAGTTTGACGCCGCCATTGAAACACAGGCAAGTTTGGCGAAAATTATGTTTATCTTCTTCGCGATCGCCAGCTTTGCACCGGCCTGTTTTTGCTCCTTTATCGCCGGCAACAGCATCGGGACCATGTTTCCCACGGTCAGTAAACCATTGATGGTTTGCATTGGAGCGGTCGTATCGATTTTCCTGGCGGTGATGGGCTGGGCCCTGGATCTCGCGGGGGTGTTCAGTATTATCGGCGCTTCTTTTGGCCCCATTTGCGGCTCCATGGCGGCGGATTAC
>CAZNQT010000667.1:0-2409 GCA_964574885.1 uncultured Pirellulales bacterium | reverse complement strand
TCTTCCTGCCGCATTCCTTCGTGGCCGGTCAAGCTCGAACATAGCTCTATGTTTTGGAATACGCCTTTGCGGCAATGGCCCTTCTGATACCGGCTATTTTAATAGGGATATTTCTGGCTTGGCGTGTCGATCGGGATGCACGCTTTTTGGGATTCTCAAAAAAGACGCGCAACGGCTGGATCGCCCTCGCGGTCCTGTTGGGCCTGCCCGCCTGGATTACCTATCGACTGACACGCCCTCAGATTTCCATGGTCACCTGTGTGAACTGTGGCAAGCTCCGACGTACCGACTGGCAATCCTGTCAACATTGTAAGAGTACATGGGTGGTCTCGGATCTCCAACCGCCCCAATGGAGAGTTGTCGAACAATTAAAAGGGGTAACAACTTATAGGGATCAGGAGCGAATGGCACTGACATAACATTAACCTCCTATCGCTGCTTTGAGTTGCGCGCGTGGTTTGGTCATAGAAGAGTTATCAAATCTGAGTTCGATATTATTATATAATTCGCTGTGGGAGGGTACAGGTTTCAAAGAAATAAGTGACGTACCGGGATTAGATCGCATATCGGCTATAACAAAAAGCGAAGCTATTTTCAGATATTATTTTTCTAAAGAATTTGAGAATGAGCTTAAAAGCGTTCTACACCAAAACGAATTGTCATTTATGACAATCGTTAAGATTTTCCAACACCTTTGCCAAAGAATTTAGGCGGGTTTTTTAGGGTATAGATTTGGGTTTCGGCGGCGACGGCGTCGCGGAGGTGTTTGGCCGGCTGCAGGAGACCCAGAAGCGTGCGTCCATCGAACATGCGGAATTTTCCGGTGGTTTTATCCGCCAACAGACGATCCGTAGCGTCGGGATCCGGTCGTTCGTCGATTTTTTGATCGCTGCCCAGTATAAAGCTCCACGGGGCGGCATAGGTGGGAACGGCAGAGTCATAGGAGGCGGTGTGCGTAAATAACGTTTGAATCGTTTTGCGAAGACGGACGTGCAAGTGCATCTCCGCGGGCGCAACGGAGCCGGCCTGGACAACCAGGAAGCCGTCCGGTTTCAAGGCGCGGCGGCATTGCTCAAAATATTCTTTAGTGAAGAGTTTAAAGGAAGGTCCCTCATCTATCGGATCGGATAAATCGGAAATGATGATATCCCATTCGTTTTCGCTGCGATCCAGGTAATGGAGGGCATCGCCAATGATCAGTTCGGTCCGCGGATCGTCGAAGGCTCCCTGATGCATTTCAGGCAGGTGCTGTTTACAGGCCTCAACTACGTCGCCGTCGATATCGACCATGACGACGCGCTGTACAGTGTTCCACTTGAGGGTTTCCCGCACGGTGGCGCCTTCGCCGCCGCCCAGCACGAGCACGTTCGTCGGATACCCGTGAAACAGGCAGGCAGGGTGGACCAGCGGTTCATGATAGAGAAATTCATCCCGCGTACAGGATTGCCATTTGCCGTCGAGGATCAGGGCTTTACCCTGCACGCCCGCGTCAGCAATGCACATTTCCTGAAACGCAGTTTGTTTCTGCACCAAAATCCGAACCAGACCGTGCGTATAGATATCATAGGGCGAGATATATTCGTTGATCCAAAGATCGGTATTCAGCTTTGCACCGGGCACAGAGCGACCTCCTCCTCGGACGTGGATTGCGTGCATATCGGTTGCGGAAGCGGTTGGCCCTGGCCGCGGGGTATCGTCAGCAATTGATGGCAGGTAGCCAGGAATCGCTCGATAAGATAGCGACAGGCGCGATGGGGATCCGCGGATTCTCCGCAGGTGAAGACGTCCGTAGCGGCATAGCCACACTCCGGCCAAGTATGGATCGAAATATGAGACTCCGCTAAAAGACCGACGACAGTTACCCCCTGGGGATGAAATTGATGACTGGACATATCGAGGAGTGTGGATAAACCCTGCTGGGACGCCAAGCGCACTGCGTCTCGCACGAAGGAAAGGTCGTTGAGCAGGTCAGACGGACAACCATATAATTCGAGGATACAATGAGTGCTTCCAGGTGTTTTTTGCAATTGCCCACCTCCTCTCTATCAAAGAGCCTCATCGTCAGACCGGGACAAACCGGTACAACTCGTTCACGGTACACCTCAATAGCGATTTTAAACCGCCGTTAACAATATTTTCGCTTCCATGCCTGATTCGAGCCTTCAATAAACAGGTCGGCTCGATACTTCCTGTCAGACCTGGGATTTTAGCGATCAGCCTAATAGGGGTCAATGCTGTTTTTTCTAAAAAATCCCCATGCCCTAATATTGTCTCATTCCCATATTCTCCCCCCCGGTTCCTGTTGACAACACTAGGATATCCCCGTTACTATAGCGTATGGAAAAAAACAACCGGGGCGATTAGCTCAGTTGGCTAGAGCGCACGGATCACACCCGTGAGGTCACAGGT
>CAZNQT010000666.1:0-2410 GCA_964574885.1 uncultured Pirellulales bacterium | reverse complement strand
CGACGATCTATTCCCTGAGGAAGGGGGATTTCAAAATATTCCGCGAGAAAATTGATCTCAGGGGGGCTAAAGGCATGAATGTGCAGATCGTCGAAGCGCCGCTTGATATTGCGCAGCAGAGTTTCGTACCACTCGAACGAAAGATCGGGATGCATGCCGCCCTGGAGGAGGATCTGAGTGCCGCCCAGGGCAATAAGAGGTTCGATCTTCTCCGCAATCTGTTCCTCGGTGAGAACAAAGGCCCGGGGATCGCGCGGCGAGACGCTGAAGGCGCAGAAGGAGCAGCGGCAGAAGCAGACATTGGTATAATTGATATTACGTTCGATGACATAGGTTCGGATGTCGGATCGGCAGAGTTGGTGAGTCCTCTCGGCAGCGCGTCCGGCGAGATCGTGAAAGGAACTGTTTTGATACAGCTCTAAGGCCTGTTCGCAGGTTATACGTTTAAAATCAGACATAATTATTCTGACGTGGAAGCCGTGATATTGTTTAAGGAGTATTCTTTCAAAGGTCGCAGGTTCGGTATCAATTTGAACTGATGGGCCAATTCGTAGAATTTTTTCAGGCCTTGCTGCTCTTTAGGCCCGAAATCGAAATAGATGTTTTGAGCGAAATAATTCCGAGCGAGGGTTTTGTTAAACCCATGTTTAGCGGCGTAGCGGTCGATGACGCTATCGAGGTTTGCCGTACCTTGTTGATACGCCTGTCGGAGAATCGTAACCAATGGTTCGCAGGTATGTTTCGCCTGGGCGGTGACGGCCCAGAAGGCATAGACAAAGGGCAATTGGGTCAGTTCGGTCCAGGCCTGGCCCAGATCAAACTGGTAGGGCCAATGGTCGAGTTGGCCTATTACCTTGTCGCCGATTAAAAGGATGGCCTCGGCGGTATTGTACTCCGCGGTTAAGGGGATCATATCAAGATTGCGATGGAATTGGAGCTGCCAGATAACCTGGGCCAGGACGACGGAGGTATGGGAATCCGGATCGCAGGTGAGTGTGTGGATTTTCTCGGGTGGCCGTCGGCTGAAAATACGGACGGTGAGTACGGTCCCGAAAGAGGCAATGGCGGCAATGGGCAAAATGAGCCAATCATTGCCCATACGTTGATAATCAATGCTGGGAACCAGTCCGGTGTCCACGGCGTTGGTATTGATGGCGTGGGCCAATTGGGCGGGAACCACTCGTGTCAGTTCGATCTGCGGATGTTCTTCCAATTGATAAATTAAGGGCCGGGTATTAAAATAGGATATGGCGCCGATACGATGGATTTTTACCGGTGGCTTTTGATTTTTGGTATTTTCGCTATTCATAACTGAACTTTTGCAAAATTGAGGTTAGGCATATATTATTTAAGAAAATCCCGGATCGGATTTTCTTAAATAAATTTATAACATACTACCATATAATAACTTGCAATTTGAAACGAAAAATTTATACAAAAAATTTTTTCCCAAAGCATGCCTAAACTAAATTTTACAAAACCCTTATTCATAACGCAAAGTATAGGGCGCCGGGGAATTCAGAACAAGGTTTCGATTTTCGTTCTTCTGCCCGGAAAAGCGAAAAGGATCTTTGCAAAAAAGGGAGTTTGGCCTAGAATACAGACATGAAGAAGAGAATCGCGGAAAATTTACGGCGGATCAAGGACGAGATCGGCGAAGCATGCACACGGGTGCGGCGGTCGCCGAACGAGGTCCAAATCGTGGCGGTGACGAAAACGGTGGAGGTGGATACGATCCGGCTGCTGCTGGATATGGGACAGACGGATATCGCCGAATCACGGGTGCAGGAACTCATTCGACGCCATGCCATGATCGATGAGTCGCTCAACCGTCGGCAGGAATTGTCGGTGGATCCCGAGCCAACAGAACCGCAACGACCTCGCTGGCACATGGTGGGACATCTACAGCGAAATAAAGTAAAACCGTTGCTGACGATAGTGGAATATTTACATTCGGTGGATTCACTACGTCTGGCGGAGGAGATCAATACATGTGCGGCGAAGCTGGGGCTGGCAAAAAAGGTGAAACTATTTCTACAGGTGAACACCAGCCAGGAAAAACAGAAGCATGGGTTGGCGGTCGGTGCGGTCGGTGCGCTGGCGGAACAAATTATAACGCTGCCGAATCTGGAAATCGTCGGGCTCATGACGATGGCGCCGTTGACGAACGATCAGGAGATCTGTCGGTTCTGCTTTTCTCGGCTGCGGGAAATCTTCGAAGAACTGCAGGGAGAGAAGATATGCGGTCCGAATTTTCGACATCTGTCGATGGGCATGAGCCAGGATTACGTAACGGCGGTGGAGGAAGGAGCCACCATGCTGCGGATCGGTTCGGCGATTTTTGCTTAAATGAGTACACACGTAGATGAGCAGATCAGACAAGAATAACCGGAACAGTATTCAATAGAAC
>CAZNQT010000665.1:0-2431 GCA_964574885.1 uncultured Pirellulales bacterium | reverse complement strand
TTGTTATATTGCAAATACCAGCACCACCCCAGAACCGCTATGACTCCCAACATCAACAGTCCCAGAAACACCTGTCCCCCCCACTTCCATGCATACCGCTCTCGCCCCATCAATCGCCAATTTCTCTCGTTTCAAAGATTATTGTGCCACGGTCGTCTCGACCGTGTTCAATTCTAAACCCTAGCCCCTATACCCTACTTCTTACTCCGTTCGCGCCAAATCGATTCCGTCCTCCTCTATGGCTTTCTCCTGACCGGGCGCCAGGACGGGGATATGATACTGCGCCAGCAACTGACGCATCTGTTCCGGATTCTGCATCCGGCTGCTCAATTCCACCTGTTGGCTACGTACATTTTGACGGATCTGATATTCCTCCCCCCGCAGCTCGATCAGACGATCTACCGTCTGATACCGTGCCGTCTGCAGATACACTAATCCCACTCCCAGCACTAAAGCCATGATCAGCAGATACGCCACTCGTTTTGCATCAACCAACTTAATTATAAATCCTTGCTTCCCTGTAAATTACAAACAATTCCCCTGTGATTCTTTTCCCCTTTACTCATTTACTCTTCCACCCCTCTACTTTTTTACTCATTTACCCATCTACTCATCTACCCCTTTACTCATTTACTCGGAAGCCGTAATTTCTGGCCTTCATAGATATCATTACTTTTCAGATGGTTCAGTTTCTTAATCTCCTTGTAACGCAATCCACTGCCCAGTTTCATTTCGGCTATGTCCCACAGGCTATCATCTTTCTCTACTAAATAGACCCTTCCCGCACTCTTCGTTGTAGTAGTTTTATCCTGCTGGGTCTTCTGACTCGTAGTTACTTGCCTCTCACTGCCCGGTTCGCCAGGTAATCGCGGTATCACCAGCTTCTGATTTGGATAGACCTCGTCTTTCGAGGGCATCTTGCCCTTGTTCGCCTCGTAAATCCCCATAATATTTTTTTGCTTTTTACCTTCAACTTTCCCATAAACTCGTAAGGCGATTTTCTCCAGACAGTCTCCCTTTTCTACGATATAAATCCGCTTCTGCGGTTCTTGTTTGACCTGATTATCGCCTAGAACTACCTCGATAACGGATTTATCCGTTTTCACCGGTTCGGTTAAGTCCTTTAACTTATCCTCTAAGGAATCCGTCGCCGGTGGTATCACCGGACCGCCCGTCTGGGTGGGTGGCCCTACCTGATCCCCGGGAAGATCGCCTATAAATCGAACATCCGGATCATTCTTCGCCACTGTTGGCATAACCGGTGTGGAACGATCCGAAAGTTGACCAACCGCCGTGGGGATATCGAGAGCATCCTGCTCCTCCGACTTAGAGGGATTCACCACTTGATTGCTGATCGCCAATTCTTCTTCGAGTTTGGCCTCATCGTTGCCGTGCAGTCCGCGTAGCACCAGGACAATTCCCACGATCAGCGCCAAACCCAGTAACAGACCGACTTTCGCTTCCTTGCTCATACTTCAGCCTCCTGCTTCAGAGTGTTAGCTTCTAATTTCACCATAATATCATACGTTGTTATATGAACGCAAATGTTTTACTAATAAAGTCTTATATTCTTTTTGCCACTCGTAATTTCGCGCTGCGGCTCCGCGGATTGCGCCTCCGTTCCTCCTCATTAGCTATTATCGGCTTTCGGGTCAGTTCTTCGTAAAATCCTTCCTTCGCGTTAGCCCGATAATTATGCTTTACCCGTCTATCTTCCAGACTATGAAAGCTGATAATCGCTATTTGCCCATTGGGCCTTAAAAGCCGCGGTCCCATCTCCAGCAATCGATCCAGGCTGCCCAGTTCATCGTTGACGGCAATCCTCAAAGCCTGAAACGTCCTCGTTGCCGGGTGAATCTTGCTCCGTCTGCCCCCGCCCCGAAGTCCCAGAGCCTGATTGATTACCGCTGCCAACTCTCCCGTCCGTTCTAAGGGCCTTGTTCGACGTGCCGATACTATCGCCCGGGCTATCCGCCGACTGTGTCGCTCCTCGCCATACAGCCAGATCAAATCGGCCAACTGCTTTTCCGGCAGTGTATTCACCAGTCCTCGCGCCGTCTGGCGCTGCCGATCATCCAGCCGCATATCCAACGGTCCATCGACTTGAAAACTGAATCCCCGCCCCTCATCCTCCAATTGGGCCGAACTGAAACCCAAATCTGCCAGGATCACATCAACTTGCTCTAAGCCAAGCTCTTCCAGTACCTTATCAAGATGTCGAAAATTCTCCCTCCGCAGTTCGACACGACATTTGGCCCCCTCCAGACGCCTGCGGGCCACGGTTATACCGCAGGCGTCCACATCCAATCCGACTAAAAGCCCCTCTTCTCCCAGGCTCTCTGCCAGCCCTGTCGCATGGCCCGCCTGACCGATGGTGGTATCTACCACTACGGCATCGGCACTGTAGTCCAACTGTTCCTGTAACGCCTTG
>CAZNQT010000664.1:0-2446 GCA_964574885.1 uncultured Pirellulales bacterium | reverse complement strand
GAGGGCGGCTGTGCCACATTCGCCATCCACCTCGAAGACTCGGTGGCTGCCACCCACAGTTCCTGTAAAAATCAAAACGTAAAATGCAAAATTCAGGTGTTTGTTGCGTTCCCGGATTTTTTATTTACGACATGCTCAGGCTGCGTCAACGTATGTTAAAGGTTGGGGATTACAGAAGCACGGCCAAGATGGCTGTGGCACATTTGTATAAAGCACCGCCGAGGGCGGCTGTGCCACAATTTTTTAAGGCCCGGTCGCTGGCGCTCACGGCTCCTTTCCGATTTGAAAGCACAGAGTGATCGTCCCCCGGTTGCCACCGGGGGTTTAACAGGTTGAGCAGATGGTATCGCCTCACCAATAATAAATAGCCGGCGCAGACGAGTGCGCAGAAAAAAACCATCCTGCCCGTATGGTTTGGAGTTCAGGATGGTTTGTTTTTTCAGACTAATTGTTTGACGGATTCGCTAGATTTTTTTTTGGCTTCGTCAGCCCGTCGGCAGCGGGCGCGGAGGTTGTCCAGAACGTTCATCATGTTGATATAGGAGTCATAGGGGCTGTCGTAGGGATTGAAGTATTTATGGACGTCGCCATCGGAGAACCACTTGGTGCACATGTAATAAAAATGGTCGGAGGTCTGTAGTTTGCGCCAATCTTCGATGATCTCGGGATCGCCCGATTCTTTGACCATTTGTTCGAGGTGAAAGATTTCGTAGAGGGCGTTGGACTGCATGGCATTACCGAGCCAGGCGGAGAGATCCCGTTCGGTGTCGGCCCAACTGATCATGTGGGGTACGTCAAATTCGCCGACCGGATCATAAGCCTCTATGGCCTCGGAGGGGGTTTTAAAATCGTTGTCGGGATGCCGGAAGATTTCCTCAGGCAGATGTTCGAGGAAATCGAAAATGCCGGTGTCTTCCCACTGGTGTTCACCGAGGGTTTCGTAATCCATAAACAGATTGACGACATATCCGTTTCCGTTGACTTCGGAGACCCAGTGGGCGAATTTGGGCGCCGTCAGGGGCCATTCCGCCCAGTCCCGCCGTGAGAACCGGAAGGCAATATCGTCGCTCATCCGATAATTTTTCAGCAACAGCTTGAAATCCGGCAATCCCGGGGGATGATAGACGTAATTGGGACTGCGATAGCCCAAAATATGATCGGCGCCCTCGCAGAGAGTTCCGATAAATCCCATATCTTTAATGAAATGGGCCACGTCATTGTTATAGATCAACTCGGTATTGCGGAACACCTTGGGTACCTGGCCGAACATTCGGGCAATCCGTTGTTGGTGATTGCGGACCTGTTCGGCGAATTCATCCCGGGAATATAAAAAGGATAAGCTGTGATGGGAGGTTTCACAGAGGAATTCGACACAACCGGTCTGCGCCAAGGCGTGAAAGGTACTGAGAACCTCCGGGGCAAAGTGTTCCAATTGATCGAGGAGCACGCCCGAAATACTGTAGGCGATGCGAAATCGTCCCTGGTAGCGGTCAATGAGCTTAAGCATAAGCCGATTGGCAGGCAGATAGCACTTTCCGGCCACCTTCTGGCAGATTTCGGTATTTTTGTAGTTGTCGAAGTAGTTGTTGTGATAATCAAACACGCTGTATCGTCGCAGTCGATACGGCTGGTGCACCTGGAAATAGAAGCAAATGGATGCCATAATCGTTCATTCCTTTAGCTTTTTAAGCTATAAATAACCCACCGTTTACCTTTTGTTGTCCTGCCTACGTTTCTTATTGGCAGGTAAGCTACCCTGGATACACAATCCACGCTCATATTATTACTATAATTATAATAGCTATCGGCAAGTAGAAAGTCCGCAATTTATCAAATTATTTTTTAAACCGGCGTCAGGATGGATTGATAGACCTCAAGGCACTGCCGGGCGGAATCTTGCCAGGAGAATTTGCGAACCTCGAAATTTCCGTGTTCACGAAGGGTGGCGTGCAGGGGGGGATGTCGCAGAACGGCGATGATTTTGTTGGCCATTTCGTGGATATCCCAGAAATCGACCTTGAGAGCGTGTGTCAGGACCTCGGCGATGCCGCTTTGTTTGCTGATAATGACGGGTACGTCGTTGCGCAGGGCCTCCAGAGGTACCAGACCGAAGGGTTCGGAAACGGACGGCATGACAAAGAGATCGGCCATGCGGAAGATTTTATCGACGTCTCCGCCACGCAGGAAACCGGTAAATAGTACTTTATGGCCTATCCCCATAGCGGCAGCCATCTCGATGGTCCGATTGACCATGTCCCCGGATCCGGCCATCACGAATTTGACATTGTCCATGACCTCGAGGACCTTCTTGGCCGCTGCCAGAAAGTATTCCGGGCCTTTTTGCATGGTAAATCTGCCGAGGAAGAGGACGATTTTCTCGTCGGTGCGGATGGCCGCTTTGGCGGAGTCCAGGGGTTTGCCATTCATATCGCCGGCATTATAGCCC
>CAZNQT010000663.1:0-2463 GCA_964574885.1 uncultured Pirellulales bacterium | reverse complement strand
GGTTTGGGTACACCGCTCAGCGATGCACAGATGAAACAGCAAAGCAGCTTTGTCGGCTGGGATTTTGTGGGGGATGGGAATGGAAGCGAGGATTATTGGCAGATGTGTGTGGATGGGTACGATTATCCGCGGCTACGATGGGAGTTTGTCAATTCGGCTGACTTTCTCTATCCCGGTCGAATTAATAATTATGATCTGTTCACACTCACCCACGATTGGCTCAGTACCAATTCCCGCTGCTGTGATATAGCACCGGTTGGTAATCCTGATCATATTGTTAGTCTTTCCGATTATGTGGAGTTTGGGAGATATTGGCTCATTGAGTAGATGGGTTAATGAGTAGAAGAGTAGGAGGGGAAGTCAATTTACAGTGCTCAGGGCTCAGAGCTCAGGGCTCAGAAAATTGGTAGGCATAGCCTACCCTACTGTTGGAAAAGGAACCGCGGATTTCATTTTAGAGGTTAGGGTTTAGGGGCTAGGGTATAGGGTGAAGAGAATTCAAAATTAAAAATGCAAAATGCAAAAAGAAGAAATTTTGACACAGATTTTCTCAGATAATACGGATTATTAGTAAGCGTGGAGCGTGGAGCGGATAGCGGATAGGGTAAGAATAAGTTTACAGTTTACGGTTGACGGTTTACGGAAAGAGAAGAAAGGAAACCACGAAGTTCACGAAGAACACAAAGAAAAGATTATCCTTTTAATAATTCTCAATGCCGTCTTTCGGTTTCTATGAATGTTCTTTGAATTCTCGTTCGAGTTGTTTGAGGCCTTTGCGGCAGGAGAGTCTGGAGACGGCGTTGAGGCGGTCAATGAAGAGGGCGCCGTCAAGATGGTCGGTCTCATGCTGGACGACGGTGGCGGCAAGATCGACGGCATCCAGGATAAACGGATCGCCTTCGAGA
Source organism: uncultured Pirellulales bacterium (assembly GCA_964574885.1). GTDB lineage: Bacteria > Planctomycetota > Phycisphaerae > Sedimentisphaerales > SM23-30 > JAFGFX01. Next base: position 1,558 of record CAZNQT010000663.1, on the reverse strand, counting down.
TTCAGGGCGTGTACGGTACAGGCGGCCGGTCGGCGTACCTTGGCACGGATCCCCGGCAGGGAGAGGCAGCCCTCCTCGATTTCCGAGGCGCCCTGAAAATTACTCAGTTCCGGATTGATCAGGACCTCGACATCTTCCGGTTTTCCGGTCAGGGTAAAGACAATCAATCTGAGCGGCAGACCGATCTGGGGGGCCGCCAATCCGATACCGGAAGATTTAATCATAATGTCGGCCATCAGGTCCGCCAAGGCAGTAATCCGGGAGTCAATCTTTGCGACAGGTTTGGCCACCTGACGCAGTATCGGATCAGGATAGAAGCGCAGGTGCAGATTATTCGATTTGGGTATGGCGTCTATCATAACTTATGGTCAATCCTTGCCAGAAGTCCTCTCTAAATATTACGTCGTCATTAATGAGTTAAAATATTATCTACCAATTATAGCGACACTGGATAATTCAGACCAGCCCCCAGCGTATGATTGCGCCTAAAGGAGATATAAGTCATTGTGGACAATGGGTTTACGATGCCACAGGGCGGATATTTATTCCATTTTTTTCGTTGACATTCGGTAAATACCTGCTTACATTCGGAATTTGCTATGGGTGAAACGAGGCTGGGATTACCCTAAATTTTGCTCCATCAAGGGAATTGTAATTTCCATGAGTGAACCAGAAGCGACAAACCAAGATCAACCCACCGGGACGCCTAAGGTGTATTATCCGGAAGAACTGAAGGATAAAGCGCGCGTCTTCTTCCGACGCGGCTCGGAAGTGGCGTACACCCTGCAATACGACTATGCGATCGAGATGTATCTCGACGGTTTGGCGTTCTGGCCGGACGCCATCGAAGAAGGTCATATTCCGTTGCGGGAAATCGCCTTACGCCGCGAGGAAGCCGGGGGTAAAAAAAGCGGTATGATGGACAGATCCAAATATGCCAAATTGTCCACCAAAAATCCCAAAGACGCCATGCTCAAGGCTGAATATATGCTGTGCAAGGACCCGAAACATACCGGGCATATGACGGAGATGATCAAGGCGGCCCTGGAAGGCGAGTTTCGGGAGACCGCGCTCTGGATGTCGCATTTACTGTTTGAGACCAATCTGCATAAAGATAAACCCTCCGATAAAACGTATGTGTTCCTGCGTGACAGTTTTACCAAGCTGGAACAATATACCCGTGCGTTGCAGGCGTGTCAGTTGGCCTTGAACTTAAAGCCGAACGATTCGTCTCTCCAGGATTCGCTTCGCGATCTGTCAGCCCAGGCCACGATGCAGCACGGTAAATACGACGGCGATGGGGATTTCCGCGACAGTATCAAAGATCGCGAAACCCAGGAACGGATGCAATCGCAGGAACTGCTGATTCGCTCCGAATCCACCCAGGCAGATCTGGTCCAAAAGGCCCGTCAGGAATACGAAGCGGAACCGACCGAACACGGCAAAATCAGTCGACTGGTGGATATCCTTTGCGATACCGAAGAGGATGAAAGCGAAAACGAAGCCATTGCGATATTGGACAAGGCTTATGACAATTCCAATCAATTCCGTTACAAAC
>CAZNQT010000662.1:0-2478 GCA_964574885.1 uncultured Pirellulales bacterium | reverse complement strand
TGGCGGCAATCACCTCTATATGTCACGGAAATTGGATTGTAACCAGCGACAAATGGCCGACGTCGCCCTCCTGCTCGACAATCCCAAGGTCCGGCAGGCCTGGCTTCGCTTCCTGGAAACCCTGGTCCGACGATACCAGACGCACGTACGCGTCTGGGAAATCTGGAATGAGCCAAACAGCGGAGCGTTCTGGCAGAAGGCGGGGAAAAATTTCACGCCTTCGGTCAAGGACTATGGCCGTATCGTCAAGCAAGCGACCACTGTCATCCGACGAGTGCAACCAGAGGCGGTGATTATTGCCGGTTCCACCGCTCACGTTCGATTGGACTATCTCGATGGATTCTTAGCCAGCGATGGCGCGGACTATTTCGACCATTGGTCCGTTCATCCCTATAATGAATTACCAGAATCAAAGGACGCTGAGATCCGTCGCGCGCAGAAAATCCTTGTCGATCATGGCAGATCGCCCGTGTTGTGGCAAACTGAATGTGGCTTTCCTTCCAGCGCCGACACTGGCGGCTGGGGATGGGGCGGACCTTGGGACGAAACCAAGCACGCCAAGTGGGTACTGCGCCGCCTGTTGTCCGATGCCGCCCTCGGCATGCAGACCTCGATTTATTTTGTCCTTAATGACTACCCGTGCTTGATCGAACGCGGGCCCGACCGGGGGACGATGGGCATTAATCGCAAGGGTTTGCACTTCTTTGGCTCGTGGCAGCCAAAGCCCGCTGCTTACGCGTTCCGTCACCTGGCTGGACTGATCGACGCCCGCCTGAAACCGCTGCCGATCGACATCGCCCTAAAACTCATCGCTACCGGCAACGCTACCTCGGATCACCTCCGTACATATACCCTAAAAGAGAAAGCCACAGGCTTCCCGGTGGTGGTGTACTGGTTGGCCGTACCGATGCAGACGGACTTCACTGCCGGCAAACTCCAAATTACTCTGCCTGGCAAACCCATCGACAAGCCCGTGCTGGTGGACTTGCTGGACGGACGTGTCTATGCCCTCGATCCGATTGAGAACGAAAATCGTATGGTGTTCGAAAAACTTCCCGTGGCCGATTTGCCCTTCGTCCTGTGCAGCCGCCGTTTGCTGGAGCTGATTCCACGAGGTAAACCATGAATCCCATTAGAAATGAAGAAATACCAATAAACCGGCGACGGTTTCTTCGCCAGATGGGCATCGGTGTGGGAGCGGCCGTAGCGTTCCCTTTGGTTTCTCAGGCCGATCCCGTGGAGCCGACAGTTTCCATCTTGCCGATTCGGGCGAAAACCTTGTCGTATATCGCCTCGATGCGCCTGACCGACCATCCGTACGGACGGTATCGTTACTCGGCAAATGCAACCAAGCCAACCCTGTACAGTTCCGCCTATGCCGCCATGACGCGCCACCTCTACAACGATTTACATTCCCTATCCGACCGGCAGCGACAGGAGTGGATCGATTACCTGCAGTCGTATCAAGGGGACGATGGCCTGTTTCGTGATCCGGTGATCGGTCGCGGTCAGGCATACGAGCATCTCTCCTGGCATGTCACTACGGCGCTTCACTGTCTGGGTGTGAACGCTAGAAAATATCTTAAATGGATCGATAAATACAAGAATAAAAAAGCCTTACAGCCCTGGCTGGACGCTCGACGCTGGGGATACAAGGTCGATTACGCTTCGAACATCGTGCAAAACCTTTGCGTCGCGCTGCAGTATGCGCGTGACTTCCAAAATGACAAAGACGCTGCCGAGCCGGTGAACCAGATACTGGATTATCTTGCCAATCGTGCGGATCCGAAAACCGGCCTCTGGGGCGACGGCGAATTTGATCTGAATAAGGAAATCGACCGCTCCCGCGCGATTCAGGCGGCGTATCACTTCTGGCTGTTATGGATGTACGACGGGAAAATGATTCCCTATCCGGAACTTGCGGTTGACCAGACGCTCAAGACGCAAAACCAGAACGGCGGATATGGCTGCGGCGTACACAATCGCAAATATCCCTATCTAAGCAGCGCTTGCGAAGATATCGATTCGATCGATCCACTCGTACGGTTAATGATGGCCACCGGTTATCGCCGCGATGACATTGTCAAATCCCTTAAACGGGCCTTGCCCTGGGTTCTCACCAACCAGACTGACAGCGGCAGTTGGGTATTCAAACGTGGCCTGGATTTTAAGTATGGACATTCCGAAATGTACGCTGGCAAAGGCGTCGGGGGCATGTTCCCCACCTGGTTCCGCACTTTATCTCTGGCCTATCTGGGCAAAGGACTGCCCGACAGCATCGTGGGTCGGTACGACTGGCAGTTCGTCAAGAGCCCGGGATCGCATTTCTGGTGCGATGTGAAGTCAGTCTGAAATGGCTGGTATTGCGATATATCAGGTGGACATCATACTGCCCGATAGCTTTTTTGTCCAATCGCAAATTCCTAAAAAAAAGTAGAAAATCAAGTGAAATTTGATAGTATGGTTAGTATGTACAAT
>CAZNQT010000661.1:0-2514 GCA_964574885.1 uncultured Pirellulales bacterium | reverse complement strand
GGTAACCTGATCATAATACCCGAAAATCATTCCGGCCGAAGTCGCCGAACAGCCATACGTCCAGGTCGAGGTGGGAACCCCACTGAGCATCACCGCCGATTGCGGCATATGATCGAGAGCCACCACACTGCGGGAGATATCCTTCGGCGGATAGGGAGGACTATCCTGGAACGAGTAGGCAATTTTGGCTTTTTCTGCCGGTGACAGTTCATCCCCTCGCGTGGTAGGCCCCGCTTTGGCTATCCCTCCACTCAATGGACCGCCCTTGCCCGGATAGGTCTGCGAGCACTCCTCTTGCTGAACCTCAGCCACGATATACGTACCGGGATTCAAAATGGTAAAATAATATGCGCCGTTGGCATCCGTAATACAAAATGGCTCCCCCTCCTCCCACTCACAGCTATCATTCATATCCAGGTAAATCTTCCAGCCCTCCAGCGGCGGTTCCCCCTCATCCCATTCCTGATCCTCATCGATATCATTCCATTTATACCCACGGATTTCCCCCACAGGGATTCCGGGGTACCGACGGATCGTTACATCGTCTAAATATGCCCCTCTCGCTGCGATGCTTACATCGGATTCGAAAACAAAAGCAAACCATACCTGGGATTGGCCGCAGATATTGCCTAAAGTATATACGTCTTTTAAGTCGAACTCCATGTTCTGCCATGTAGTCCAATAACCGGACGTGGTTCCGTCAACAGCATACCCATAAAAGTTTGCACCATCGAGCGATGCCATCCAATTCAAAGAATCGTAATCGCTCTCACAATCGTTCATCATACTAAACAAGACTCCGGCATCGCCGCAATTCTCCAGACTGAACGGCCCATATATCATCCAGGATTGCTGGTTGAGATCATAATCATCCTCACAGGGAATCATATCTCCACTGCCGGCGCACCAACACGTGTGCGTACCGCTGACCGGCGTCGGGCCGCAAGTGACCGGCGCCCATGTATCAGATCCGTTATCACTGTCACCATCATAAACCGTCCAGGATCCCGGCCAGTCGCCATCAAAATTCTCCGTAAATACAGTTTCCCAGGCCCCAACGGTAGTCCTATCGATATCGGCTGACTGCCCACTTTTCAGCAGCAATTGGGCACTCATCTCCGGCGGCAGAGTCATCGAAACCTCTTTGATTGACAGTGGTTGATCCTGACCTGCAACCTCATCTGAAACTAACATACTGAAACATAAAAATGTCCCGACAATTACCAACCTGCATTTGAGATTCATAATAACTTCCCTTTTACCTATTCTACCCTGTTTACCCAAACCCATTTATCAATACTCACATATTGACTTCGCCTTCCATAATTTCACTTATGATCTTGTTTTGTCCCTATGAAACCCTGAAAAGCTTATGATAATTCCCTTTCTCCTCTTCCATTTCCCGCTTCGCGAATATCTATGTAATTATTATCTAATATTTTGGGGATATGTGTCAAGGAAAATGTGTATCAAGGTCAAAATTCTTACCGCCAATGCTGAGCCGAATCAACCACATCCACGCCGCAATCCGGCTAAAATCACTATATGGTCTTCACGGCAGAGGTATTGCTTATCACTTTATCGAGTCATCCGGCGTTAAACCCAATTGGTCATATAATTTCCGCCTTTGTCCTTTATCGGTCTTCAACGTCGCTCCGGCATACCCGGCCACCTCCCGGGCTTTCTCCCGGGGTACCACGATCACCCCATCGCCGTCTGCTACGATAATATCACCCGGTCGCACAAGAACGCCCCCACACTCGATAGGCCGATTCACCGATTCGACCTCATTGCGTCCCGGCCGAATCCCCCGACCCGTATTGCGAAAATACAGCGGCGCCCCTTCCGCGGCTATCTCATCCGTATCCCGAGCCGTCGCGTTCGTCACTACGCCGACGCAGCCCCGCAGTCGCCAGCCCATGATATTGTTCGATCCGATCGAGCCCACGTCCGAATCCGGAGCGTCATCAAACACTACCGCCGTCCCTTTACGAATCAACGGCACAAACGGCTCGCTCGACAGCTTACTATACCAATCACCCACCCACTGATCGAATTTCTCCGTCTCCATCGGATGGGCCGGCGGTCGGTTCGTCGGCACATACCGCACCGTCACCGCTACGCCGATAAAACGATGCGTAAATCGCTTCGTATCCTTCCAGGCGGCGTGGATCTCCGGTGACATCAATCCTACATTCGTTAGCCCTGCTTTATCCATCCCATCGCTCACATCCGCCACCCGCAAACCCTCGAACCACTGCAAAATCTCCGCATCCTCCTGTTCGCTGTACACCTGCGTCTTCATAAAATTCATTCCCGACCGCAGTTGCGCCACCGTCGGTTTCGCCGACCTCTCCGAATCTCCCTTTCTATCCGATCCCGTCGCATACGTCAGCACGCCCAGCAAACCAACCAGAAGAATCATTCGCAGCACACGCATTTTCACTTTACGGAATTGCATAATTAGTTCCTGTTGCGGAAAAGATTTAATATAAAATTTCAAAAAAAGTCTGT
>CAZNQT010000660.1:0-2522 GCA_964574885.1 uncultured Pirellulales bacterium | reverse complement strand
GAAATGAAACAGGAAATGATGAAACTGACAGGGGGATTGGATGTGAAGGGACTGGAGCAGCTCGGCAGTTTATTGGGATGAGCAAGGCGCATACCGAAAGTATGAAACAGTTGATGGAGCAGTTTGCCAAACTGCCGGGGATCGGCCCGCGCTCGGCGGAGAGGATCGCCTATTTCATTCTCAAACAGCCGAAAGACGAAGCGCTGGCCCTGGCCCAGGCGATCCAGTCGGTCAAGACTCGGATCCGCAACTGTTCCCGCTGTTATAATCTCAGCGAGCAGGAGTTGTGTGAAATCTGCCGCGACGAACGACGGGATCACTCGGTGATCTGCGTGGTGGAGCAGCCCGGCGATCTGATCTCGCTGGAAGAGACCGGGATCTGCCACTGGGGCTATCACGTTTTGCTGGGCCGGATCGCCCCCCTCGAAGGCGTTACGCCGGACGATCTAACGATTGATGCCCTGGTTAAGCGAGTGGAGGACGGCGGGATTAAAGAATTAGTCATGGCGACCAATCCGAACATGGAAGGAGACGGCACTGCACTGTATATCAGTTCGCTGCTGGCCGAGACAGAGGTAAAAATCACACGGTTGGCCCGCGGACTCGCCACCGGCGGCAGTATCGAATATGCCAATAAAAGCATGCTCAGCGACGCTATCGAAGGCCGAATGACTATGTGATTGATTTATAAGGATTTAGAAAGGGGATTACAGCATTGAAAAGAGAATTTTCAACCAAATTAGGTAAAACAAGATGACGATAAACATGGAAGAGTCGGTAGGGAATCCGACCTGAATAGAAAGACCTATAAAATTAAGGTAGTAAACATAAAGGCTTGTTGATGCGTCTGGATACTTCACAACATATGGCGATGGAACAGCGGATGGTGCTGGCGCCGCGGATGATCCAATCGATGGAGATTCTGCAACTGCCTCTGTTGGCCCTCCAGGAACGCATTGAACAGGAAATGCTCACCAATCCCGTCTTGGAGCAGGAAGAACCGGTTGATTTCGATGAGATTCAGGCAGAGCAATCCCGTGAGACCGCTAGCGACACCATAACCGAGGGGGAACGTACTCTGCGGATCGAGGAGGATCGCAATAAGACCAAAGAATTCGAACGTCTGGATAACGTTGGCGATGATTACGACGATTATCTCCAGCGGAGTTTGCCGGTACGAGCCCGCTCTGGCAACGGTGAGCGCGACGGCAAACTGGAAGCGATGCAGAACACCGCCGCCCCGTCGCAATCGCTGAATGAGTTTCTGCACGGGCAGTGGGCGTTTATCGAATGCAACCAGGCGATTCAGCGCGCGGGGACAATTATCATCGATCATATTGATGATTCCGGCTATCTTTCGGTCTCTCTCGAATCCTTATTCGAGCACGCTCCGGACGTCAAACCGACGCAATGGGCCGAAGCGCTGCAATTAGTGCAGACCCTGGAGCCGACCGGCGTGGGCGCCCGTGATTTGGCGGAATGCATGGTGCTGCAACTGGCAAGCGAAACGGAGGACCGCAGCCTGGAAATCGAACTGGTCCAAAACCATCTCAAGGATATTGAAATGAATCGGTATCCGCTGGTGGCGAAAAAAACCGGTAAGAGCATTGCCGTAATCCAGGAGGCGGTTAAAGTCATCTCTCGTCTGGACCTGCGTCCCGGTCTGCAGGTCGGTCATCACGAAACGCCTTACATCATTCCCGATATCATTGTGGACTATGACGAGGATAATGACGCCTATACCGCGCGGTTGAACGACGGCAGCAACCCCAGCCTGCGGATCAATTCCATGTACGCCAAAATGGCCAAACAGGGCAATCTGCCGCAGGACGCGAAAGAATTCCTGCAGAACAACATCCGCTCGGCCCGCTGGATTATTGAATCCATCGAGCAGCGGAAAACGACGCTGCTGCGGGTGGTCCTTCACGTACTCAAATCCCAGCGCGAATTTTTCGATCACGGCCCCCAGCATTTGCGGCCGTTACCGATGGTCGATGTGGCCGACGTCCTGGGCATTCACGTCGGCACCGTTTCGCGTGCGGTTTCCGGTAAATATATGCAGACGCCCATCGGCATCTATCCGCTGCGATCCTTTTTCACCGGCGGCACCGAGACCGCCTCCGGCGAAAGCGTCAGTTGGGACGCCATCAAAGCCAAGCTGCAGGAGATCGTCGATAACGAAGACAAGAAGAAACCCTTGAACGACGATCAATTGGCGGCGGAATTAACCAAACACGGCCTCACCGTCGCCCGACGCACCGTCGCCAAATACCGCTCCGTTCTCAACATCCCCCCCGCCCGACGTAGAAAACAGTTCGATTAAAATTCGGGTTCCGGGTCCCGGGTCCCGGGTAAAAAATCATTGGCTCTACTCCAAAAAAGTTGGTTAAAATGGTCTACATCAACAGCCTCTACCGAGGCTGGAGTTTTTCGCTTTAAAGCCACCGGCATAGTCATAAAGGGTTGGCACCACAAGAGATACCAACCCTATGCCGTATGGCGCCGCCTTGGTGCTCGGGTCG
>CAZNQT010000659.1:0-2542 GCA_964574885.1 uncultured Pirellulales bacterium | reverse complement strand
AAATGCATCACCTCACGCGGTTCGCCGCTTTCGACGACGATTCCCACTTCACCCCGTAAGCCTCTATTCAGCAGGCTATGATGCACTGCTCCTGTTGCCAATAATGAGGGGATCGGAACCTTCTCCGGGGAAAATCCGCGATCGCTGATGATGAGCAGCGACGCGCCCGCCTGAATCGCCCGTTCGACATCATCCACCAGGTTCTGCAATCCGTCCCGCAGGCTTTCGCCCGGAGAATCCTGATGCGCGTCAAATAATGCCAATAATGTCGCCACCTGAAAACCGCTTTTGCGAGTTGTTTTCTCGTCCTCTTTCTGACCGGCCTCCCGCAGGCGGATTATATCTTCATTGCTCAAGATCGGATGAGGGAGTTTCAGTTGGCGGCAGTGCTGGGGAGTTTCGCTTAAAAAATTACGCTGCTTGCCGATATAACTCATCAAGGACATTACTAATCCTTCCCGCAGAGGATCGATGGGAGGATTCGTCACCTGGGCAAATAATTGTTTGAAGTAGTTGAACAGTATTTTTGGACGTTGGGACAACACCGCCAGGGGAGTATCGGTACCCATCGATCCGACCGGCTCCTGCGCGTTTGTCGCCATCGGCGCCAGAATCATGGATAGTTCCTCCCGGGTGTAGCCAAAAGTTCGCAGTCGGCGGATGACCGTATCCCGATCGCTTTTTACTTGTCCCGTAGCGCTAAATAAACCGCGTAACTCAATGCGGTTCTGTTCCAGCCAGCGTCGATAGGGACTTTGCCGGGCGATTTTACTCTTAATCTCATTATCATTGACGATGCGACCTTCTTGTGTATCGACTAGAAACATCCGACCCGGCTGCAGCCGACCTTTACGACGGATTTTCTCCGGCGGAAATTCGATCACGCCCACTTCACTGGCCAACACCACCAGGCCGTCTGTCGTAACCACGTACCGTGCAGGTCGCAAACCGTTTCTATCTAACGTTCCCCCAATCACGCGACCATCCGTAAAGACCATCGCCGCCGGCCCGTCCCATGGTTCCATGATCGCAGAATGATATTCATAGAACGCCCGTTTATCCGTACTGATATGATAGCTGGGGCCGAAGGCTTCCGGAATCAGCATCATCATGGCGTGCGGCAGGGAGCGGCCCGTACGTACCAGCAATTCCAAGGCGTTATCGAAACACGCTGAGTCGCTCCCACCGGGTGTCAGAACCGGTAATAAATCCTCCGGATCACCGCCCAGTGTATCACTGTGCATATTTTTCTCACGCGCCCTCATCCGGTTGAGATTTCCGCTAAGCGTGTTGATTTCCCCATTATGGCCGATCAAACGCATGGGCTGCGCCAATTGCCAACTGGGAAAGGTATTGGTACTGTATCGCTGATGTACCAGGGCCAGAGCGGACGTTACTCGATCGTCGGCGAGATCCGTATAGAAATCAAACAACTGTCCGGCCAGGAACATCCCCTTATAACAGATCGTTTGACAGGACATACTGGGGATATAAAACTGCTGTCCCTGCGGTCCAAATTGTTCCCTGCTAATCCGTTCGGCACGCTTGCGCGCCAGGTATAGCGTATTCTCAAATTTGTCCCGGCCCACTTCCGCGCGACCAATGAATAATTGAGCAATACGTGGTTCGGAAGACCTCGCTACATCACCCAGACAACGATTATCACTTGGAACGTCGCGCCAACCCAGACATTCCATCCCATAATACTGAACCGCCTGCTCCAGGATTTGCCCGAATTGCTGGCCCAGAGTTTTATCCGACCGGGATATAAACACCATGGCCACGCCGTAATCGCCCGGCTTACCCGTCGTAAAATCCAAACGATCTACTTCCGCGGTAAAAAATTCATGGGGGATTTGTAGTAAGATGCCCGCACCGTCACCGGTGGATTCATCCGCACCGGCCGCCCCGCGATGCTGAAGATTTAAGAGTATTTGCTTGCCGTAATCAATAATGGCATGTTCGCGTTTGCCGGATATGTTGACGACCGCTCCGATCCCGCAGGCATCATGCTCCCGTCGGGATTCATACAATCCCTCATCCCCCGGAAGCGCATGGTAACTCATATTTCGTTCATTGCCCATACCGCCGCCCTTATCCTACCAAAAATAACTTATCCCCCTCGATGGCCAACTAAAGCCATACACCCCGTCTTCTCTCCACCTCGCGATTGCTGCCGTTCATCGCGGCCTACCAAAATCCGCTGTTGTGAAATCTAATTGTAATATATCATTAGATTTTATCAACAACTCCCTCTATAGTCTAATAAAGTGATAACGGGGCCACAAGCACCCCGTTATCACCTTCGGTAGGACCTGGGCGGTAAGCAAGTATCCCACCGCCAGGTATAGCTCTCTCAAATCTTTTCAGCCGTACCCTATATGATTCTCCTCGGATTAACTGTCGTAATACAAATGGAACTCGTACGGATGCGGACGCAGGGCCAGTTCATTCATCTCGTTGTCCCGCTTCCAGGAGATCCAGCCTTGGATCAGATCATCGGTGAATACGCCGCCGTTGGTTAAAAACGCATGATCTTTTT
>CAZNQT010000658.1:0-2582 GCA_964574885.1 uncultured Pirellulales bacterium | reverse complement strand
CTCACTTACCGGCCATCTTGTTTTTTCGACTTTGCACACGAATGATTCGGCGGGTGCGATCACGCGTATGCTGGACCTGGGCGTGGAGCCGTATCTGGTGGCATCGTCGGTGGTGGGAGTGTTGGCCCAGCGGCTGGTGCGCAGACTCTGCCCGGATTGCAAGGAGTGTATCCCGGCTGATTCTCACAAGATGCGGGACCTGGGCATGGGTTTAGCCTCGCTGGAAAAGGTGTATCGCCGTCATGGCTGTGAAAAGTGTTTCAATACCGGCTATCGCGGACGAACCGGCATCTATGAGTTCATGGTCGTCGATGACGATGTGCGACAGTGCGTCTATATGCGACAGACCGCTAATGAGATCAAGAAAGCCGCTATGGGAGGCGGCCTCACCACTCTTCGCATGGACGGCATCCAGAAAGTCGAACAGGGGATTACTTCGCTCGAAGAGGTGATCCGGGTGGCGCAGGCGGATGAGATGTAAAAGAAGTTGTGAGTGGAACATGGTGAGTCGTGAGATAAAAAAATGACGAGAGACGAAATGCGAATGGCGAATCAATGACGAATTCCGAACGACCGAACATATGATTCAAGTAAGTATAGTAATAACCTGAACCCTACACGATGCCAACTTTTGAATATATAGCCTTGGATACGAGCGGCAAGCAGATGCGGGGCAGCATCGCGGCGGAATCCTCGTCGGCCGCCCGTCGGCTGTTGCGCACGCGGCAACTCCACGCCACCAATCTACGTCCCATTAGTGAAGCGGCGCGTACTCGGCGTCTGGAATGGCGTCAGATATTTAAAAGCCGCCGCCGCCGTCTGATACTGGATTTTACCCGTCAGTTGGGCACCATGATCGATGCGGAAATCAAATTGACCGAAGCGCTCGGCGTGTTGATCTCCCAATCACAGGATACGAAACTCTCCCAGGTAATTCAGAACATTCGGGACCAGGTGATGTCCGGCGAATCGCTGGCCGACGGTCTGAAACAGTATCCTGAATGGTTCGATCCGATCTATATATCCATGGTACGCGTCGGGGAGGCGACCGGTAACATCGGCCGCTCGTTGAAACTGCTGGGCGATTACATGGGCAAGCGCTTCCGCCTGGAAGCGAAGGTGAAAGCCGCCCTGACCTATCCAGCGTTCTTGGTCGTAACTTGTATTGTCGTTATAGTTATTTTAATGACTGTCGTGGTCCCGAAGATTACGCGGATCATTGCGGAGAGCGGACGTTCTATTCCCAGCATAACCTCGTTTCTGATGGCTACCAGTAATTTGCTCTTGAACTGGTGGTGGCTGATTCTGCTCGGATTCATCGGAGGTATTTATTTGATTCGTCGCCTGCTCGCCAGTACAAAAGGCAGAATATTTCTGGATCGTACCTTACTAAAAATTCCCGTAATAGGCGAGATCATCCGTCAGAACATCGTAGCGCGGTTTACCTCGACCCTGGCCGCTTTGATGCGCAGCGGGATGCCCATGGCGGATGCTTTGAAAGTCGTCTCGGACGTGACCGGCAACTCCATCATGACCCAGGCCATCAATAGTGCCCGGGAGCGCATCATCGCCGGGGCCGATATCGCCACACCCCTGCGTAACAGTCAGGTGGTGGATCCCGCTACGGCCCATATGATTGCCGTGGGCGAACGGGCCGGTGAACTGGAATCCATGCTGGTGACGATTTCCGAAACCCTGGCAGAAAATACCGACATCACCGTCCAGCGGATCAGTTCGGTTATCGAACCGTGCGTGATCGTCATTATGGCGGTGATCGTGGCGTTTATTGTGTTCGGTACGATGTGGCCGATCCTGCAACTATCCAATATTAAGATGTAATAGAGTTAAGGAGAAATCGTATGAGAGTAATCAGGAACCGGAATGAAGATAGTCATCTAAAACACGCCGGGACTCGCAGGCAGCGCGGTTTTACGCTGATCGAGTTAATGGTGGTGCTGCTAATCATCGGACTGCTGGCCGGACTGATCGGGCTGGAGGTTCTGAACCGGATTGAAGAGGCAAAAATCACTACGGCCAAAGCCGATATCGCTAAATTGAAAGAAGCGGTGAAAATGTTTTATCGAGACAACGGCAGATTGCCCGACACGTTGGAAGACCTGGTAACGCCGCCCGCGGATCTATCGACCTGGAAAAAATGTCTCGATGAGGATAGAGTTCCTAACGATCCATGGGGGAACGAGTATAAATACGAACCCGGGGAAAAACGTGAGTTTTTGATTTATAGTCTCGGTGCGGATGGCGAAGCAGGAGGCGAAGACGAAAATGCGGACATAGGGCTGGAAGCGGAAGAGGAACGTGAAGAATTATAATTCACAATCAGGACAAACCGCGGTTTTGCATCGCGCCGGCGGCTTTACGTTTGTCGAGACGGTGGTCATAACCGCGATTCTTTTGCTGCTGGCGGGTTTTTTCTCTGTGAATCTCATCGAGCGCATCCCGGAGGCAAAACTGGACCGGGACGTCAGACAATTTGTCAATACGCTGCGCGGCGCCGTTCAGGAAGCGATTCTGCGACAGGAAAATCTGGCCGTCGTCATCGAGGTCCATGATGGGTATTACAC
>CAZNQT010000657.1:0-2584 GCA_964574885.1 uncultured Pirellulales bacterium | reverse complement strand
CAATAAATTATAGATCTTTTCCACCAGCACGTCTGCATGTACGAACACTTCTCCATCGCCGCAACCATCGTTTGGATCGAATGGATCCGGGCGATTCATTTCGATGGTTAATTCCGGCATACCTTCCGGAGCGTAGGGCCAAGGCCAGGCGGTGGACAGTAAACCGTGGAAATGAATATTACCAATTCGATTGGTCAGGAGTTGATGCGTATGGCCGTGGATGACCACCACCCTTTGGAAACGATTGAGGATCGCCTGTACTTCTTCCGCATCGTCCGTCCAGAAATTCCAATTCTTATAGAGTTTATATAAGGGCGAGTGGGAAAAAACCACGAGGGAAGTGTCATTCGGGTACTTGGCCAGGTCCTTCTGAAGCCACTGTCGCTGTGGTGCACCGACGGTGAAGGAGCTTTGCACACCGTTATCCAGACCGGCCACGGTCTTCATGCGTTCTATGGGTGTCATTTTTTTCGCCGTCCAGAAATCTCGTTCTACGACGCTGTTCAACACAACGAAATGCACACCCTTGTGATCCCAGGAATACGTCGGTTCGCCAAACAGTTCGCGCCATTTTCGGCCCAGATCGAAATACCAATCGTGTTCTCCGACCATCACCTTGAGCGGCGCCTTGACCTCCTTGAGGATCTGAGCCCCGAGATCAAGTTCTTTATGTTGACCGAGTTGGGCGAGGTCGCCGCCGTAAAAGACAAAATCCGGTTGCGGATCCAGGTTGTTGATATCCTCGACGGCGCGGAGCAGCGATCGGACGAATCGGTCGTTGATTTTCTTTTCGTACAGATGTGAGTCGGAGATGTAGGCGAATCGGAACGATGCCCCCTTGCCTGCGGAGTCAGCGTCGTCGGCCAGCGCCACGGATTGAAACGAATGATAGGGCGTGATGCCGGAGGCGACGGCAGCGCCCAGGGTGGCCGCCGATACCTTCAGGAAAGAACGGCGGTCCAAATTCTTTAGGCCTTGGAAAAACGATTGCCGCTCTTCCATATATTTTGTTTCGATACTTTTAATTTTGGACTTCATGGTTCGCTCCTTCTTACTTCTCGTTCCCTACCCATAGATAACCTATTTCTCGAAGGCGATTTTCAAACGATTCGCCATGTCATCATCGCGCAGGGGACGGTTCTTTTTCGCTTGGGTTTTCTGACGTTTTATTTGTCGCTGATTCTCCTGGGCAAAACGGTCGTCGGTGAGCGTAAACAGAAACGCCACGACCTGATCAATCTCTTTTTCGGTAAGCGCCAGCGGTTCTATACCTCCATCAAGGTATAAATTCGGTTCCCCGCCCTTGTTGTAGTGATCTAGTACGTCCCAGAGGGTTTCCACCGTTCCGTCGTGCATATAGGGGGGGGTTATGCCGATGTTCAACAGGATCGAAGTGCGAAATGCACCGATATCCGAATAATTTTTGGTAATCATAAATCGACCCAACTCGCTCATATCGGTCGAGAGGGCCAGTTCATCGAGTTTCTGTTCCGAGGGATCCTCCTTCATCAGTTTCAAGGCCTTTTTCGCGAGGCCATTGAAATCCTGATGGCGGGCGGAGACACCGATATTGTGGAATCGGTTATCAGTCCCCAGCGGATTCGAGGGGTTCATCGGATGACAGGTAATACAGCGAGCCTTTTCATTGAACAGTTTCCAGCCCTGCCTGGCATCGGCGGAAATCGCCTTTTCATTACCGTCGAGAAAACGCCGGAAGGGTGAATCTATAAAAATCAGTTGTCGCTCGAACGCGGCGATGGCTCGGCCGATATCCTCATAATTCACGTCCCGGCCATACGCTTTCTTGAAGTCAGCCTGGTATTCGGGATCGTTTTTAATGGCATTAACGGCGGCGGCTTCGTTGGGCATTCCCATCTCGATGGGATTGAGGATCGGCATCTTTGCTTGATTTTCCAATGTGGGAGCACGGCCATCCAGAAAGGCAGTCTGTAACAGAACTACATTCAAGGTCGTAGGTGCGTTACGCTTGCCCAGTTGATCCTTGATCCCTTCGGATACTGCCAATTGGTCCGTGAATCCTCGAGTTACGTCGTGACAGGTAGCACACGCAACCGTGCCATCCGCCGATAGACGTTTATCAAAATAGAGTTTCTTGCCTAAAGCAATCCGTTCCGGAGTAAGAGTATTATCGTCCGGTATAAAGGCCTCCCAGATTACGGGATCAAATCCCGCCGGTGGGCCGCCCTTTTCCAGGTTGGGTAAGAGTTTATCAAGCTGCCGGCTCTGATAGTCCATACTCGCCGCCCCATGTTCCGATTTCGGCGTCTCCACACCAGCCGCCGTCTTCATATTGTGTGCCAGTATCATAATAGCGGAAACAAGGACGGCCGCAGAAATACCAGGTAACCGAACACTATAAAGAACGCTATTTGTTTTCATTGTACGTTCCTCCTAAAGTATTTGAGATTTATTTAGCTTATACTTGATTTTCACATTCGGGAAATATGGAGTCAATAGAAAAATGTCATTCTTTGCCCGAGTCCAAATTTTATCTAAGTTGTCTTTTAGTATCGGAAACCACATCACTGTTCACAATAAGGCTATGTTTTCCACCTACCGTCAA
>CAZNQT010000656.1:0-2590 GCA_964574885.1 uncultured Pirellulales bacterium | reverse complement strand
ATACGCGTGACATGGTTAAAACACTGGGCGAAGAGAAAGCGTTGGCGATCGAGGGGCATACCATTCACTTCGACGGCATAACGGATCAAGGTCGCGATCGGAAAGTCACCAAATATCTGGTTCCCAAAACGGAGACCCTGAGCAAGGCTCTCAATCAAATGGAACGCCAGGCGGGGCTGACGGAAATTCGTAACCTGATGCAAGGCGCCATGAAAGGGCGTATTATGATCGTCCGGTTCCTGACCCTGGGGCCCAATAACTCCGAGTTCAGCATTCCCTGCGTGGAATGCACCGATTCCTTTTACGTCTCTCATAGCCTGAACCTGCTGTACCGGCTGGGTTATGAGGAATTCAAACGCCTCGGATCTAAAGCCGATTTCTTCGCGATCATGCACTCCTGCGGTAAAATGGATGACCGCATGGTCAGTTCCGAGATCGATAAAAAACGCATTTATATCGACTATACTACGGACACGGTATATAGCGTCAACACGCAATACGCCGGCAACACGGTCGGTTTGAAAAAACTGGCCCTGCGACTGACCATTCAAAAGGCGGATCGGGAAGGCTGGTTGGCCGAGCATATGTTCCTCATGGGAGTACAGGGCAAAGGCGGACGTAAGACCTATCTGGCCGGCGCTTTCCCCTCGGCATGCGGCAAAACTTCCACCGCCATGCTCCCCGGCGAGCAAATAGTCGGCGACGACATCGCTTACTTCCGCGCTATGAATAACCGCTGTATGGCTGCCAACGCCGAATCCGGCATCTTCGGGATCATCCAGAACGTCAATGAAATCGATGATCCCGCCATCTGGAACGTACTGCACAATCCCGGAGAGGTGATTTTTTCCAATGTGCTGGTCAACAACGGCAAACCGTATTGGTTGGGCATGGGTACGGACGTACCGGACGATGGCGAAAACTTCTCAGGTCCCTGGCAAAAAGGTAAGAAAGATGACAAAGGCGCCGAAATCCCCTGTGCCCATAAAAACGCCCGGTACGCCGTGACGCTAAAGGCGCTGGAAAACTGCGATCCGGAACTGGAAAATCCCGCCGGAGTCGAACTCGCGGGAATTATGTACGGCGGTCGTGACGCCAAGGCCTCCGTGCCTTGTCAACAGAGTTTTAGTTGGGAGCATGGGATTATTGCCTATGGGGCCTCGCTGGAAACGGAGACCACCTTTGCCATTATCGGTAAGGAAGGCGTGCCCGAAATCAATCTGATGAGCATTCAGGACTTCGTCGCAATTCCGCTCGGTAAGTACATTCAGAACAATCTGGAATTTGGTAAGAAACTATCCAAACCGCCCCAGATATTCGGCGTAAACTATTTTCTCCGCGACCAGCAAGGTAAATTTGTCAACGGTATTCGCGACAAACACGTCTGGATCAAGTGGATGGAACATCGAGTACACGGCGAAATGGGCTGTTTAGAAGCGCCGACCGGATTCATTCCCTGCCTGGAAGATTTGCAACAAATCTTCAAAGAATTGCTGTATAAAGAATATACGCCGGAAGATTTCGCCAGGCAGTTTACGTTCCGGGTGAAAGAAAACTTGGCCAAGCTCGAGCGAGTGGAAGAGTTCCATAAAAAAAATGTTGAGAACGCCCCGGATGTCCTGTTCGAGATCCTCGCCGAACAGCGCAAACGGCTGGAAGATGCCGGTAAGCAGTTCGGCGACTTTATCGCACCGGACCAACTACCCCGTCGCGATGCGTAAGTAGAATCATCCGCCGATTAACCTCCGGAACTGTGCCGGGGGTTAGACGGTATGTACATCGCAAACGCAATAATTAGTTCCTGTTGCGGAAAATGTGGCACACCCGCCCCCGGGTGTGCATTTACTTGATTACAGCATCGGATCCCACGGCGGCAGGATAATTACGGGTTTCTCCCTAATTTTCAGAACCTCCTCCGGTACATATTTTTTATTTACGATGATATTATACACGTGCAGGTCAAACCAATTGTCGTACATCACCCAGTAGCCTTTGCTGCCTCGACTCGTCCCCCAACTATTTTCCACCCACCACTTGATCGGCTTCTGATCTTTCAGGTCCACGCCGATCAGGGCCATACCGTGATTCCGCACGCTGCTGCGATACAAGGCTCGTTCCGCTTTGGTCAGTTGGATATCCAGATTATAGATGGATTGATAATCATACAGATCGTCGGCCATAATCCCCAGGTCGCTGCTCTGATCGTAACTGACGTCCGCCGCAAACAGCAGCGGCGCCCCATCCTGGATCGAGCGGATCGCTATGCGTTTCAGGGTTTCGATGTCCACGTTGATATAATTGATATCATGCCCATCGTAGCAATCTCGCGACATACGGATTTGATAATGTCGGCCGTACTCTTTGGTGGTGTCATTGAAAATATTGACGTAGTCATTCAGATTCACTCCGACAAATTCTTTGAAAAAGGACTGAGGCGTAGTGGTAATCTGTTGCGTTTCGTCATTGTCCACTGTGCCTTCCTTTTCACTTTCGTCTTCGTTTTCTTCCTTGTCGGCCTCATCCTCCTCGTCTTCGTGGTGGTTTTTTTACGAAAACTTTTTTGTATTTTTAAGCCACTTAAATTTTATAT
>CAZNQT010000655.1:0-2610 GCA_964574885.1 uncultured Pirellulales bacterium | reverse complement strand
GGTATCCTTCTGGTCCGACGAGGAGAATGAGGCGGACGAAATCGAAGCAGAAAAAAACGGGGAGGATGGTGCTAAGAAGGTGACCCGGCATACCGGGTATGTACACAACCTCTCTCTCAGCGGTATGGGAATATCGATAGGGACCTCAGAGTTGGTTGCGTTCCGCAACAATCAAAAATGTAATATCTCGATTCTTTCCTCTGCCGGACAGGAATTGGTATGCCTCCAGGCTCGCTATCGCCATAGAAAAGAATTAATGGATGAGGATAGGACCGTACTGGGATTTCAATTTACAATTACAAATTCTTCCATCGAAGGCGCGAAAATCTTGGCGACCCTCAGCCAGATTATTAATCATATTCAATCATCCTCCCATCGGGAATTGATGCTTACCTGAAATTCCTATGCGGGCGAATGTAAAATCGGAGGAGAAAATGTCGGGCGAAGAAATATCATCTCAGGAACTTGTATCGCTGGACACGGCCTCGGTGTCTCGGGAACATCCAGCCGCCGATTCGGACGATAACACCTTATGCGATCTCTGGAATCCCGAAGAGAACGATAAAGAACAGTCGCTTCCGGCCTTGGAAAAAATGTTGCTGGATCGCGGCCTCGTCTCCCGCGATCAATTACAGCAGGTGCATGATAAAAATCAAAATGCCCCCGACTCCCATATCGGACGAATTCTGATCGAGTTGAAAATGATCAGTGAAGTGGATTTACTGCGCTGCGTGGCGGATCAGTATAATCTGCCTTTCCTCCGTATCCAGAAAAACATGCTCGACCCCCAGGCGTTTAAACTGCTGGATAAAAATTTTATCGAAAAAAATTGCGTGCTCCCGGTCGCCTTTGACGGCTCTAAATTGATTGTGGCCATTACCGATCCCGCCAATATTTTTCTCATCGACGAAATTCAACGGAAAGTCAATCGACCCTTGTTACTCCGGCTGGCGCCCTCCAAAGATATTCAAAATCTCCTCAAAACGCTCGAAGGGGAAAATATCGAATACAATGTGGATGAAATTACGCGTAAACATGACAACCTGGACATCGAGTTCGTCGAAAGCGCCGAAGAGGATTTATCGAACCTCAAACGGGCCGCCAGCGATTCGCCCATTATTAAATTTGTCAATTATATCATCGTCCGCGCCGTCAAAGACAAAGCCTCCGATATCCATATCGAACCCGGAGAAACCGAACTCATCGTACGCTTTCGGATCGACGGCATACTCTTCGATCAGATGAAGTGCCCCCAGTATATGCACCCCGCCATTGTCTCCCGCGTTAAAATTATGTCTAATTTAGACATCGCCGAACGACGACTGCCCCAGGACGGTCGCATTCAGTTGAAAATTGAAAAACACAAGGTGGATTTACGAATTTCCATCCTGCCCTCCTCCTGCGGAGAAAAAGTGGTCATTCGTATCCTGGATGCCGGCCAAAAACAATTAACCCTCCTCGACCTCGGTCTGGATCAGAAAGACTTTCAATCGCTCGGCGAACAGATTAAACAGCCCCATGGCATTATCCTGGTTACCGGACCTACCGGATCGGGAAAAAGTACCACCCTCTACGCTTGTCTCCAGGAAATGGATCGGGAAAAAACGAATATCATTACCGTCGAGGACCCCGTCGAGTATCATTTGCCTCGAATCACTCAGGTCCAGGCCTTTGAAAAGATCGGTTTGACCTTTGCGGCCGCCTTGCGGTCGATCCTGCGTCAGGATCCCGATGTTATTATGGTCGGTGAAATTCGAGACGAGGAAACGGCGCGTATTGCCGTGCAGTCCTCCTTGACCGGGCATCTGGTCCTGTCCACCCTCCATACCAATGATGCGCCCAGCAGTATCACTCGGTTGATTAATATTGGCATCGAACCCTATCTCATTTCCGCCTCCACCAATGCCATTCTGGCCCAACGGCTGGTAAGACGGATTTGCGATCAATGCAAAACCGAGATGGAACCGGATGCCGAAAGTCTTGGGTACATGAAAACCTACGGGTATGAGTGTGAAAAGATATATAAGGGCGCCGGCTGTGATGACTGTCGCAATACCGGATACCAGAGCCGCTTGGGGTTATATGAACTGCTGATTGTCAATGAAGCCGTCAAGGATCGGATCAATACCGATCCCACCGTAATGCAACTGCAGCGGCTTTGTAAAGAACAGGGGATGGTCACCTTGCGCGAAGATGGATTTCGCAAAGTCCAGGCCGGCCTCACGACCGTCACCGAAGTCATGCGCGTCACCGAAAGTGGTCATTAAAAAACAGCTTCGAAAAGTCAACCTGCATTATGCCTCGGCCATACTGGCCGTGTTCTGGAAACGCGTGACAGCCGACAATCGTGCGATGTGGATGACTAATATGACACAGTGCTTGTTTTGAAACTTTGAATTTGGAATATTTGAATTTGTTTAGGATTTAGAGATTAGAATTTAGAATTTCTACATGATGGGGGGCAGACACCGAGTCGGCGAGGTGGTTGACGGATTTATTAGTTTCTCACAACTCACAACACACAACTATCCACTCTTTCCCGCCGGGTGGCACCGCCAAGCGAGTCTGCGAGCTTGGGGGTGGAGGTTGTCGAGTGACACGGACAAGTTC
>CAZNQT010000654.1:0-2610 GCA_964574885.1 uncultured Pirellulales bacterium | reverse complement strand
GTTGGGTATATTGCTAGTCGATGAGCCGCACGCGCACGAACAGGACGATACAATCATCGCCTATGCCAAGGTGATTCAAAACGCGGCGCCCGGCGTCGTGATCTGGGAAGATCCCATCTGGCGCGAGCCGTGGAACGCCAGGCCGCAATTGTTCGAACTTGCCGATATCCTCTGCCCCAACCTGCCCATGCTCATTTCCGAGGGTAAAAAATTTGCCGATTTCTACCAGCAGCAGCGCCAGGCCGGCCGCCAACTGTGGTTCTATTCCTGCAGCGGTCCCGGTAAACTGCTCGATCCCTATAGCTATCATCGGTTGCAGCATTGGTTCTGCTGGAAATACCAGGCCAAAGGTTCCGGCTTCTGGGCCTTTGGCGACTCCAACGGCGCCTCCTCCTGGAACGAATATCTCACCCTCCGCGGCGCCTATACCCCCGTCTTCCTCGACGAGACCTCCGTCACGCCCGGCAAGCACATGGAAGCCATCCGCGAAGGCATCGAAGATTACGAATATCTCGTCATGCTCCAGAAACGAATCGTCGAACTGGAAAAACTAGGCAAAACCGGCAAGACCATCGAACAGGCAAAACGGTTATTGACTACCGCCGCCGACCGCGTCACCCAGGACCAAATCCCTCAGAAACTCTCCTGGCGCGAACCCAAAGACCGCTCTGTCGCCGACGCCGTCCGCATCGAAATCCTCGAAATACTGATGAAGTTAACTAAAATAGAATGAAACAATGAGGACTGGCAACCGGGAAATAAAAAGCCCTGAAAGGGCGATATAATATAGCCTAGGGCAAGCGCTAGCGCCGCCCTGGGTTCAAAATTCACTACCAACATTTCCTCCCGCCCCAACGGGGCATCGGGTGGCAACCTCAAGCGAGTCTGCGAGCTTGGGGCTGGCTAAGTCTAACTCTCAAAATGAGAATTACTCTATTTTAATCCTGCCAAGCGGCGGAGTTTTTTCGCCAGGTCGGTTTTTTCCCAGGTGAAGGTCTCGCCGGTGCGGCCGAAGTGCCCGTGTCGGGCCGTCGCCAGGTAGATCGGCCGCCGGAGTTTCAGGTGTTTGATAATCCCCGCCGGCGTTAGCGGGAACACCTCCCGCACCAAGTCGGTAATTTTATCGGCGGGAATTTTACCCGTGCCGCGCGTATCCACGTGCACCGAAACCGGCTCGGCCACCCCGATTGCGTACGCCAGTTGCACTTCGCAATCGTCGGCCAATCTCGCCGCCACGATATTCTTAGCCACGTACCGCGCCATATACGATGCGGACCGATCCACCTTCGTCGGGTCCTTCCCGCTAAAGGCCCCCCCGCCGTGACGCCCCATCCCGCCGTAGGTATCCACGATAATCTTGCGCCCCGTCAGGCCGGTATCGCCATGCGGACCGCCCACCACAAATCGACCGGTCGGATTCACATGAATGATCAGGTTTTTATCCACCATCTTCTTAGGCAGAATTGGCATGATGACCTGATCGATAATCGCTTTGCGCAACTGGTTATACTTGATATCGGGATCATGCTGGGTTGAGATTACGACCGTATCGATCCGCACGGGTTTATTCTCTTCGTATTCCACCGTAACTTGACTTTTACTATCCGGGCGAAGCCATTTTAACTTCTTGCTCATGCGTAATTTCGCCAACCGTTCCACCAGTCGATTGGCCAAATAAATCGGCATCGGCATCAACGCCGGCGTCTGACGGCAGGCGTAACCGAACATCATGCCCTGGTCGCCGGCACCCTGCTCTTTATGTAAGCCCGTACCAGTGGTCACGCCCTGGCTGATATCCGGCGACTGCTCGTCGATAGTGCTCATCACCGCACAGCTCTCCCCGTCAAAGCCTATCGTCGGATCGTCATAGCCGATATCACAGATAGTCTTACGGACTACGCCGGGGATATCGACATACGCCTGGGAGGTAATCTCTCCCGCTACTACCACCAGTCCCGTCGTCACCAGGGTTTCGCAAGCCACCCGGCTGTTCGGGTCCTGGGCCAGCATGGCGTCCAGAATCGCATCGGATATCTGGTCGGAAACCTTATCCGGGTGCCCCATACTGACAGACTCGCTGGTGAACAGATTCTTGTGTTCTTTTTTACTGCGACTTCGTTTCTTGGCCACGTTTGGTCCTCCTGGCATTAATAATAGTTATCATCCAATCTGGAAAATCATAGCATTGACGGTCCCAACAGACAAGAAGATAATATGAAGGACCGCTTTTGACATTAGCCCCCGGACCTGTGCCGGGGGTATTGACTCATCGGGTGGCATACTCACGCGAGTCTTCGAGCTTGAGCATGGGAAATGTGCCATTTGTGTCCATAAATCCCTGCCCAGCGAGGATTTCGACGGAAGAACTCCATATCCCAGCCGCGATATTGTTATATCTCAGATGCGGGTGCCATGCCCACGCTTGCGTGGGCATGCTCTGGACCGAAAGATATTAAGCAACCTCTAAAAATTGCTATATCCAAGCCCCGACCGTAAGGGAGGGAATTATAAACGCGGTTTTTCCCAACATAGCTACCCAGCCGTGCCGCTAGCGCGACAACTGGAACACCAGAGGTTGGTCCAACCGAGTCCTCTCGTACTAGGGTTGAA
>CAZNQT010000653.1:0-2610 GCA_964574885.1 uncultured Pirellulales bacterium | reverse complement strand
TTTTTCGGGAAAATAACCGCCTCCGTTTCCCATGAGATCAAGAATGTCCTGGCCCAGAAGGGACTCAGGCTCGGACAGATGCTCGAGGATCGAGGCGATGCCCGCAGTATCGCCCCCCTCGACGAGGAAGAACCGTCTGAGGTCCAAAATGACTTGTTGGCACAGCCCGTCACCGAACTGGAATTGTCGGTCAGGGCGCGAAAAGCCCTCCAGCGACTTAATATCAATACCATCGCCGAACTCATCCAATGCACCGAGGCGGAATTGTTAGGGTGTAAAAACTTCGGGTTGACCAGCTTGCAGGAGGTCAAGAGGGGATTAAAGGATAAAGAACTCTCGTTGCGTATTCTGGAGGACTGAGTTGTAACTGCCGTCGCTTTCTTGTTTAAAACATTTTGATTTTGAAAATCTACTTTTGTTTAGAATTATGAAACAGTACCTGGAGTTATATGGCAGGACCTTAGGGTCTTTTTTGTTTATCGGGACGTTGGCGCTATCCCTGATGGGCTGCGACGGTAAAAACCGCAACGTCGAGGACCGACTCGCTGACGGTCG
The DNA here is from genome assembly GCA_964574885.1 of uncultured Pirellulales bacterium. Taxonomy (GTDB): domain Bacteria; phylum Planctomycetota; class Phycisphaerae; order Sedimentisphaerales; family SM23-30; genus JAFGFX01. Next base: position 2,055 of record CAZNQT010000653.1, on the reverse strand, counting down.
CGGCGCCGAGGCTGAACCTGCCCCGGCCTCCGGATTGGACATCCGGGTCTTCTTGTCTCGCCAGAATGAAATATGGCTCAACTGCCAAAACTCGCCCTATGGCTTCTGGGATGACCAACAATCACAGGAACGGCTCTCTCTGGAATCCGGGCAATCCTGCCTGATCCGCCGACAGAAAGGAAATTGGCAGGTAAAGGATAAATTCGGCCGCGATCTGCTGCCCGTCGAGTTACGACAGGCTAAGTCGCTCTTTGTTATACCGAAACATCAGGCGATTCTTGATGTCATCACCGAACAGAAACAGCGATATCGCGGCTTCCTGAGAATCTGGGCCGAAAACGATAACCGCTTTGCCGTGGTGAATATCGTCGATATCGAGCAGTACCTCGCCGGAGTTGTCGGTGCCGAAATGCCCTCCTACTGGTACGAAGCCGCCTTGCGGGCCCAGAGTATTGCCAGCCGCACTTATGCCTTGTATCAGTGGCAGGTGCGCCGCGACGGCGAACGATGGGATCTCGCCGACGATCAGTCCAGTCAGGTGTACGGCGGGGTGATTCGAGAAAATCGACGGGTCAACGAGGCCGTCAGTGATACCCGGGGAGTGGTGCTGGTTAGTAACGCAAAAGGCCGGGATATGATTTTTCCTTCCTATTATAGTTCTACCTGTGGAGGACATACCCAGGACGCTGCGGCGGTGTTCGGCGATAACCTGCCCCCCTTAAAAGGGAATATCTGTCCCTATTGCGGCAAGGTGGCGAAACCGAAATATTACCGCTGGGGCGGCCTCACCATCGACAAAGAAGAAGTCAGTAAACGATTGATAAAACGATTCGCCGAATTGGCTCCCTTAAAGCGAATTGTGGCGGTAAAGGTAACCGCGCGCAGCGACTATGGACGCGTGGAGAAACTGGAACTAATAGGACAAAACGGAAAATCTCGAAACATCCGGGCCGAGGACTTTCGCCTCGCCGTCAGCACCAGGGAAAAGCCGCTATTAAGCAGTTGGTACAAACTGATTGACGCCGGCAAGGTCTGGCGCTTTGATGACGGACACGGCTGGGGGCATGGCGTCGGGCTGTGCCAGTGCGGTTCGCAACAAATGGCCCGCTTGGGAAATGATAGTATTGCCATTTTGGAACATTATTACCCCCACGCATTGCTCGTACGCGCCTATTAAAAATAGCCCCCGCTACTAAGCGGGAGATAGACGCTAATAACTAAATATATGGTAAATTAACAAGAACCGGTAGGGTGAGGCCTTGCCCCACGCGGAGAACTAAAATACGAGTAGAGTAATTTGAACCAGCAGGAATTTTCATTTGAAGTTACCGTCCGTAGCAGCGACAGTGCGGCCCGCTGTGCTCGTTTGCGCACCCCCCACGGCGTTGTCGAAACCCCCGTGTTTATGCCCGTGGGTACCCGCGCCTGCATAAAAGGACTCATCCCCCGGCAGCTTCGGGACGCCAACGTCGAAATGGTGCTGGCCAATACCTATCACCTCCTGCTGCGACCCGGATCCGACGTCGTTTCCGAACTCGGAGGGCTGCACTCCTTTATGGGCTGGGACGGACCCATCCTCACCGACAGCGGTGGATTCCAGGTCTTTTCGCTCAAGACGCTCAGGCAAATCCAGGACGACCAGGTGGAATTCGCCTCCCATATTGACGGCGAGAGGATTCGCTTGAGCCCCAAAATCGCCACCTCCGTCCAGAACGAACTCGGCGCCGATATCATCATGGCCTTCGATGAATGCCCCGCCCTGCCCTGTGAACCGCAGCGACTCGAACAGGCAGTGCAACGAACTATCCGCTGGGCCGAACTTTCTCTCGACGCCCACCGCCGCTCCGATCAATGGATGTTCGGGATCGTACAGGGCGGAACCGATCCTCAACTGAGAAGTTATTGCTGCGAGGAATTAGTCAAACTGGATTTTCCAGGCTACGCCATCGGCGGCTTGAGCGTCGGCGAAAGCCGTGAGGAATTGATCGAGACCGTCGGCTTTACCGCGCCGCTACTGCCCGAATCGAAACCTCGCTATCTTATGGGCGTCGGTTC
>CAZNQT010000652.1:0-2615 GCA_964574885.1 uncultured Pirellulales bacterium | reverse complement strand
CTTTTTACCTATCAATTCCTATCTCTTTTTTGGTTGCGGCTCGACCGCCCTAAGATTTCATTCGTGGGAAATTTTAGATATTATGATAGTCAGCAGACGCTTTAAAGGTGTAGAGAGCAAGCAGTTTGTGGTTCAGTTCATAAAATAGGAGATTCTATATGAAGGGTAGAATAGCTCTTTTCTACAGTTTGGTTTTATTTCCGGGATTTTGGGTAGTTTCAGCCGGCTCAGGGGCAGCATCACCCGCTTCCTCAACTCAAGGCAAATCCAATCCGCAAATAAATCTGGAGAAAAAACTCCAGGCTCTGGAACAGGCCCTTCAGGCGGGAATCCTCAGCCCAGAGGAATACGCTCGAAAGAAAGAGCAATTGCAGGCACAGATCAAAGCGAATCAGAAAAACCTCGATCGCGAAACTCAGCAAAAACTGAAAGCCCTGGAGGCGGCTTATCAGGCCGGCATTATTAACGCGCAGGAATATGCGCAAAAGAAGGCGGAACTTACTCGGAAAACCCCTGCGCCGGATGAAGCCACACAAAAGAAACTCAAGGCCCTGGAAGCTGCTCATCAAGCCGGTATTATCAACGAGCAGGAATACGTCCAAAAGAAAGCGGAACTCTTACATACTGCGACGGTCGTGACAGTTCCATCGATGGTGAAATCCACTGCGCCGGTAACGGTAAAGACGGTGCGCAAGCCGGGAAAAACATATAAACATCGTTTGGGTTTTTCCTTCTGGTATTCGGCCAATTGGCAGATTACTGCACAGGACGAAATGTTGCAGTTGACTCCTCCGTCGGCCAAAACCAGCGCGGAAGGACCGCTGGAGTTATACTTTCTCGCCGCCGAGAGCGTCGCCGAGGATGGAATCACGCGACCGGACGAGCCGAAGGTCATCCAATTTCTGGATCAACAAGTCAAGAGTCTATCTCCCCTGTTAAACCGAACCGGCGGGATTACTCCCATACAAACGAGCGCCGGTCCCGGAGCGACTATGGATTGGCAGGCAACGTCTCCGACCGGAATTCAAATCAAGGCTCGAACCTATACGGCTATCCTGAAAAACTATGGCGTGATTCTCGTTGCCATGGGGCAAAAAGAATACGTGGAAAAAAGAGATTCCGATTTGCGAGACATGTTTTCTTCGCTTACCTGGGGCGACGCCCAGGGCCCACTGATTGAGAATCAGAAAAAGACTATGGCGGTCGCGTCCGCCGAACCGAAAACAATTGATCCGGCGATCCAACAAAAATTGAACGCCCTGGAAACCGCCCATCAGGCCGGCATTATCAGCGATCAGGAATTCGCCCAAAAAAAAGCGGATTTGCTCGGTGGCAAAACCGTTGCGGGAACTTCAGCAACAGCTCCGCCGGAAGGAAGTAAAATTCGCTATGTCGATAACCAAGCAGGAAAGATGTATCATCATGTAATTGGTTTTTCCTTTTGGTATCCCGCAGACTGGAACGTCAAAGTGCACGATGATTTCCTGCAACTGATTCCCCCGAATGCCGCGACGTCCTCCGAAGGCCCCACGGAGGCCTACTTTATTGTCGGAGACAGCGTCGCCGGCCAAGGCATCGCCAATCCCGGAGACCCCGCCGTCGTTCAGTATCTCGATCAACAGGTCATGTCCATCGCTCCCTTTCTACAGCGAACCGGCGGACCGGAACCGGTGGAGATGGCTAACAGCAAAGGCGTACTATTAAAATGGCAGGGAAATAATCCCAAGGGCGATCTGGTACTTGCCCATGCCTATGTATGTATCATCAAGGACCATGGCGTAGCCTTATTAGCCCTGGGTCTGAAAGCTCCCCTGGAAAAACGTACCGCCGACGTACGCAAGATATTTGCTTCGTTCGGTTTCGGACCCGGTCAACTCGATCAGAAACTCGTCGGCAGTTGGAATTTCCTCCGGACCGCTTCCCTGACGAACTGGTCGCCCTTTGAAACCGATTACAGTCGCGCCCAATTGGTCTCCGAATCGACGGCGCTGCTGGAGATCCGTGCCGACGGAAGCTGGATGCGCACCGACAAATCTCAGATGATCGCCGGCGCCGGAGGTCTCTGGGTCGAAAGCAACGAAAAAAAGGTCGATCAGGGCCGTTGGTATGCCGGCAACGGGGAACTCTTTCTAATCAGCAAGGATAATACCTGGGAAGATTATAAATATACTCTCCGACAAACCCAGCAAGGTTTGCAACTCCTATTGGCCAGCGGCAAAAAAGGCGAACTGTGGCTCAAAGCACAATAACAATCGACACCTTACTATCACCATCCCTTAAACCTTGACGTCTTCTAAACCTAGCCGCCCCAACCTGCGTAGCCTTGCCGAAGCGGAGTAGGGAGGGGACAAGCAGCCCCAATCGAATTTTACTTACGCTACTCCTTGACGACCGATCCTGGCTTCGATATCATATATCCATGGTCCATACAGAAACCATAAAGTCACTGTTGGATTCGGTTAAATGAAGAATATCGTATATCTCGCACTTGCTCTTATCACTGTAGGATGCACGTCAACACAGACATCCCGTCCCTCTTGGATCCATGGAGTGTGGCTTTCCGAGAAACTCATTTTCCTCGACCGCGAAACGTACTTACAAAGATACCCAGATAG
>CAZNQT010000651.1:0-2620 GCA_964574885.1 uncultured Pirellulales bacterium | reverse complement strand
CCTCAGACGCCTTGGGATGAATATCAATTTGGCGGGTAGCACGCTTATACCCGTTTTCGGGGATAAGCATGGTTTCGTTACGTTAAAAACATACCTAATCTGTGCGTCCCGATGTACATCGGGATACCGCCTGTCGCCCCCCGCTTAATTATAGTTTGTATGTGTACAGTAAGGCTGTGCCTACCATTTCATTTTACGTTAGAGACAAAGGCTTGCTTTGCCGGCACAATCGAGGGCATGGAGTTTTCTCCGAACGACTTCGCGCATGGAATCGCGCCCGGGGCCGAGATACTTGCGAAAGTCAAAAATAAATTCCGGCTGTTTGCCCTGTTGGCCCGCCTGCATCCATTCCAGTACGTTCGTATTACATTCGCCCCAGGTCTTGAGAATCGCACTGGTCAGGGCCAGACGTAAATCGGTATCGATATTCACTTTACAGACGGCCTTTTTCGCCGCTTCCGCGATGGCCGATTCCGGCACCCCCATCGACTGAGGCATTTGTTCCCAGGCGCTGCCGAGTTTGGAAACCTGGGCCAACAGTTCCGGATTCCCCGTATCGAGAACAGCGTATCGGTTTATCAGAGCCACGAGTTCCTGCGGTACGGAACTGGAACCGTGCATCACCAACGGAAAACCGGGCAGCTTTTTCGTGATCTGATCGAATAGAGGCAGTGCCAGGATCGGCGTATGTTTGAATTTATAGGCGCCGTGACTGGTCCCGCAGGCGACCGCCAACGAATCGCAGCCCGTCTTTTGGACAAACTCCACCGCCTGGTCCGGATCGGTCAGATGGCTCTGGAAAAGTTCGACGATCTCTGCAGGGATATTGTCCCGATTGCCGGCCATATAATCGGCCAGGTATTCATGAAAAGCCGCTTCCAGTTTATGCGGATCTACGCCTTTGACGTGTTCTTCGACGCCGCCGAGTTGACCGAGTTCCGCCTCCACGACCGTGCCATGCTTATGAGCGTGGTCGCAGACGCGTTTGGTAATCTCCACGTTCTTTTCATAGGATTCATGCGAGGCGTCGATCATGACCGAATTATATCCCTCGTCGATACACGCCATTGCCGTCGGCTCATCGCCGTGGTCGAGATGAACGACAATGGGAACATCGGGATATTTTTTCACCGCCAAATCTATCAGGGCCCGCAGATAATCCATGTCGGCGTACTTTCGCGCCCCTCGGGAGATTTGCAGAATCAAGGGCGCCTTCTCTTCATGGCAGGCCTCGACGACCGCCTGAAGCTGTTCCATGTTGTTTACATTAAAAGCGCCGACGGCAAAACCATTGTCGTACGCCTGTTTGAACATTTTTTCCGTCGTTACTAATGGCACAATATTTCTCCTATAAAAGAGGTTCCCTTGATACTAATCATCGGACTCTATAGTTACCGTTTCACCGTTTGCCACGTCCGAAAGCGCCGCGAGGTCTCCCTCGAACCGGCCTAGGATATTAACCGCCGACGCTGCCCGCGGTTTGTCGCCGCGGGAAGCAGGCGTGGGGCCGAAAAACAGGCAAAAGGCATTGCCCGTAGGCCAATACCCCATTTCCCCTATCTCAACCTCCTCGCGGGCGTCCGGCTCCAGGTCGGCCTGAACCGGAATGGCGAAATAAATCTCCTCGCCCCACCGCTGCACCCGCCCCTCGGTCGGCAGGATTGCCGCGATCTCTTGCGCCGTGGGACTGTCGTTTAATTCCGCTTTCAGTTCCACCCCGCCTGCCACAATCTTAAGCATTCTCGGCATATATTCTGTCTCTTCAACCAACCCAAAATCCGGAGGGTTCCCGGCGACGGGGTATGCCCCCCTACGCGCCCCGGTTTTCGCCAAATTACATAAGAAAGTATATATATAGGAGTCCCAAACGGCTGTCAATCATTGTTTCGACATTCGGTTATTCGTTATTGATTCGTCATTCGGATTTCGTCATTCGTCATTTTGTTTAGTTACCAGGGCGACCACGTGGGATCGCCCCTGCCTAAGAGCGAATTATTAGAGGTTGTTTGGTTATTGCTGACGGCGGGTGGCACGGACAAATTATAGTTTGTCCGTGGTTGGCATCTGATAGATCCAGCCGATTCGCCATGGACAAGTAAGAACTTGTCCATGCCACCCGAAACCGACCGTGGATTATTTCTGACGTGATCGGATATCGGCAATGACCTGTTGCAGGATTTGTTCGAGACGGTTTTTCGGTTCGTAGCCAACGGTTTGACGAATTCGATCCAGGCTGGGCGCCCGGCGCAGCATGTCGTCAAACGGTTTTCCGTAGGCCTGCTCGTAAGAGATGTACTCCTTTTGGCTTTGAGAGTGAGTCATTTCGATGATTTTGTCGGCCAGGGCTACGATGCTGATTTCTTCGTCGGAACCAATGTTATACACCTTGCCCGGAGCGTCGGGCGATTCCATCAGGGCGATGCAGGCCTCAATCACATCGTCCACATAGGCAAAACAGCGGGTTTGTTTGCCGCTGCCGTAGATTTGCAGCGGTTCATTTTTCAGGGCCCGCTCTACAAATCGCGGTACTACCATGCCGTATTGACCGGTCTGGCGCGGGCCCACGGTATTGAAAAACCGTGCTACCACCACCGGTAATCCGTATTGCTCGTAATAGGCC
>CAZNQT010000650.1:0-2620 GCA_964574885.1 uncultured Pirellulales bacterium | reverse complement strand
CATTTTATGATACAAGGAGTTCGGGTCGTTGTCGATGGTAATCTGTCTGTAATTCTAACATGCGAGCTATTCGTAAAAGTTTTTCTTCGGTGAAGGCCGGGGTCAGGATCTGCAAGCCAATGGGGAGATTACCGTCGGTGAAGCCGCAGGGGATGCTGATGCCGGGAATGCCCGCTAAATTGGCTGAGATCGTATAGATATCCGTCAGATACATGGTCAGGGGATCATCGACTTTTTGCCCGATCTTAAAGGGCGGTTCCGGCGACGTCGGGCACATCAGGCAATCCACCCGCTCGAACGCCTTGGTAAAATCCTGCCGAATCAGGTTCCGTACCTTCAGCGCCTTTAGATAGTACGCATCGTAATAACCGGCGCTGAGCGCGTAGGTGCCCAGCATGATTCGTCGTTTGACTTCGGCGCCGAATCCCTCGGCCCGCGAGGAATAATACACATCCAGATAATCCTTTGGTTGCGCGGTGCGATGGCCGTAATGAACGCCGTCGTACCGCGCCAGGTTGCTCGACGCCTCAGCGGTAGCGATCAGGTAATAGGCGGAGATGGCATATTTCATGTAAGGCAGGGATAACTCTACCAACTGTGCTCCCAAGCCTTCATATATTTTCAGGGCCTCGTGGACCGCCTGCTCGACGGCCGGATCGAGACCTTCCGCTTCGAAAAATTCTTTCGCGACGCCGATCTTCAATCCTTCGACAGGCTGATCCAGGTTTGCCAGGTAATCCGCTACCGGGGCGTTTTCTTCGCGGATGGAGGTACTGTCGCGTGGATCGTGCCCGGCGATGGCATTGAGAACTAACGCCGCATCAGCAACGGTTCGTCCGAACGGACCGATCTGATCCAGGCTCGATCCGTAGGCGACCAATCCATAGCGGCTGACTCGCCCGTAGGTTGGTTTCAATCCCACCACGCCGCAGAAACTGGCCGGTTGACGTATCGAGCCGCCGGTATCGCTGCCCAACGCTGCATAACACATCCCCGAGGCCAGCGCCGCCGCCGCACCCCCGCTGCTGCCGCCCGGTACCCGCGAGGTGTCCCACGGATTGACCGTCTGCTGAAGACCGGAGTTTTCGCAACTGGATCCCATCGCATATTCATCCATATTGCACTTACCGACGATAACGGCATCAGCCGCTTGCAATTTCTCCACCACATGGGCGTCATAGGGGGCGGTGAAATTCGCCAGGATCTTCGAGGCGCACGTTGTCGTGCCGAACCGCGTACAGAAGTTATCCTTGATCGCAATCGGCACTCCCCCCAGAGGCCCCGCCTTCTCGCCCGCGGCGATCTTTCGATCTACCTGGATTGCCTTTTCCAACGCCTGATCTTTAAACGTTAAAATGAATGCGCCAATCGTTTCATCGCGCTGCTCGATACGCTCGAACACTGCCTGCGTGGCCTCGACGCTTGAAGATTCACCTCGGGCGATCTCGTCTCGTAATTGTAAGGCTGTCAATTCTTCCATCATTTAGTCTTTTTCTTCTTATGCGACAAAAACCAATCATACAATTCCTGATTGTTATAAGTCGCGGTCCAGGAATCGTGTCCCGCATTCGGATAAGTGGTTAGCTTGGCGTTACCGCCGGCGCGTTTAATCGCTTGCACCATTGCTTCCGACATCTGCACCGGCACCACCGGATCTTTCGCGCCATGGAACGCCCAAACGGGAACGTCTTTTAATTTTCCGGCGATATAGGGTTGTCCGCCGCCGCAGATCGGCGCGATGGCGGCGAACCGTTCCGGATTCCGACAGCCCAGCGCCCACGAGCCGAACCCACCCATACTTAGTCCGGTCAGGTACACGCGGTCTGTATCTACGTCATATTTCTCGATGATTTCATCCAGCAGAGCGTTGAGCATTTCCACCTCCGTCGGCCACCAGTATTTTGATGGACACTGGGGCGAGACGATAATGAACGGAAATTTTTTCCCCTGTTTGACTAGCTTCGGCGGGCCGTGTTTGGTGACCAGATTCAGATTGCTGCCCCGTTCCCCCGCGCCGTGCAGGAAGAGAATCAGGGGCCATTTCTTCTTCTCTTTCCCATATTCGTCCGGAAGGTACAGCCAATACTGGCTTTTCATTGTTACCTGCCGATTCATCTTCTGCGCCTGCTGTCCTGCTTTGATTGTCGCTGTACCCGCATTCCCTGATCCTGTTTCCGTCATCATGGCCACCCATCCCAATAATAAAACTGTTGATAATACCTTCATCTTATCTTACCTCCGCTTCTTTTTACCCTGTTCCCTGTAACTTTTTTCATTATGCACTCGCGTCATCCAATATCTTCGGAACGGCGAAAAATTCTCCGTCTCGCTGCGGTGCGTTTGTCAGCGCTTTTTCATTGGAAAGCGACGGTCGTACCTCATCTTTTCGAAAAACATTGTGCACCGGCAGGCAGTGGGCCAATGGTTCGACATTTTCAGTGTCCACCTCTTCCAACTGCGCCACATATTCGAGGATTGCTCCGAGTTGACCGGTAAATTCCTTGATTTCCGCATCCGAGCACTTCAGCCGCGCGAGCTTGGCCACGTGCCGCACCTCTTCTTCCGTCAGCTTCTCACTCATTCTGTTTCCCTTACATCTCCCCTCATAGTATATATACAG
>CAZNQT010000649.1:0-2638 GCA_964574885.1 uncultured Pirellulales bacterium | reverse complement strand
ATCTGAACCAGGCCATCATGGTCAATCCGCGAAATTGCTATCAGAACTATAACGTAGCCGTCAATAATTCCGATCGCACGATTTATACGTACATGGGAACCTTGGAACCGAATCGCAAGAACGCTAACTACTGTTCCGCCGGTCAACTATCGCCGCTGCTTAACGATCCGTTTTACGAGACGATTGGCGTCGGTACGCGAGTCTGGCTGGCGGGCGCCCAGGGGCACGTATATGCCGAGGGTACGCAACACGCCGGCGGCGGAGAACGAACGCCTAACGGCGTGCCCACGGGAGGAGCGGGAACGCTGGCGCTCACCGGCGATATGAAACAGATGCGCCCGGAATTCGTTCGTGGAGTGAGTTTTCGAGGCTATGGAGTATCGCTGGCTTTGGGAGTCGGAATCCCCATTCCCATATTGAATGAAGAGATCCTCAAGCGTACGTGCGTGCGGGACCGGGATATATTGGCCCCGGTAGTGGATTACAGCGTCGAGTACCCGCAGAACACCGGCAAAATTATCGGTCAGGTAAATTACGAACAATTGCGCAGCGGCGCGATCGAAATCGAGGGGCAATCCGTGGCCGTCGGCTCGCTCTCATCCTATTACAAAGCATTGGAAATCGCCCATCTGCTGGCCGACGAAATTCGACGAGGTGAATTTACCCTTACGCGGCCCATCGCCTCGCTGCCTCAGGACGCCAAAATGAAGCCGCTTTTAATTCGGGAGGAACCGAAATGAGCGAAACAATTACTAAAAAACTTATGCTGTATTTTCCCAAATGTGAATGTGAAAAACCGATTATCTATCACCTGGTGAAAGACCATAATCTCATAGTCAATGTGTATCGCGCAAAGGTTACTCCTGAGGAAGAAGGCTATCTGGTTCTGGACGTAACTGGTACAGAAGAAGATATCGAGCGAAGCATAGAGTTTGTGAAAACCTTTAACGTGACCGTCAACTACACCGGTAAGGGCGTCATCCGGGATGATGATGGGTGTACCCATTGCGGCCATTGTGTGCCGCACTGTCCTACCGGGGCTCTGCATTTCGGCGACAAAACCACGCGGGAGGTGGTTTATAACGAGGCCGACTGTATCGAGTGCCTGGCGTGTATTCGCGTCTGTCCGTATGCGGCCTGCGCGTCGGCGTTTTAACCGGCCTTTGTCGGCAGAGTTCGGCATAAGCCCATGTGTAAAAAACGAATCTATCAAACGTTCACTTATCGGGAAGCGGTGTTTCGTATCTGTTGCGCTGCGTATGACGTTGTTACTGCAGAAATTGTAAACCAACGTAAAATTTTGGAGGATTATATCAAGCAGTCTCCTGAATTTCGCTATAGTCTGGAACCGCTGGATTTGAATTCCGATGCGCCGGCAGTTGCCCGGCAGATGGCTTGTGCCGCTCGGAAGGTGGGCGTGGGTCCGATGGCGTCGGTCGCCGGCGCCATGGCGCAGTGTGCCGCGGTAGCAGGTTTGCAAGCCGGCGCGCGCGAGGTCATCGTGGAAAACGGAGGCGATATCTATCTGCAAGCCTGCGAACCCGTGGTGATTGGATTGTATTCGGGAGCAACCGAGTTGGGCGGCCGGTTGGCATTTTCGTTGGAAGGCTGCAATACCCCCTTAGCGATATGTTCCTCCTCCGGGCGGATGGGCCACTCGATGAGTCTCGGTCGTTGCGATCTGGCGACCGTGGTAGCGAAAGACGCGGCGTTAGCCGATGCCGCCGCTACGCAAGCGGCCAATCTTGTCCAGACCATTGAGGACGTGGATGCCGCTTTGCAAACTATCGCGGCAATTGAAGGGATTGACGGCGTACTCATAGTCCAGGATAACCGGATCGGCCTCGCCGGTCGATTACCATCCTTGGTGAAAACACCTTTAGGCAATAGGAATGATTCTTTGGGAAGGTAGGGCATGTTAAAAAAGAGATATTTTCTAATTTCCCTGGTACTTATCTTTTCCGCTCATGCGGTGCTTTGGAGTAAGGATCGAGAGATTGCGATTCTGCACGATGAATTCAGCGGTCTGGATATATCGTATGTGAAAGTATTGGGCGAGAAGTTACAGGCGGCGGGATTTGGTATTCGGTATCTATCGGGAATCGAAGTATGTGAAACGGGCGCCTTGAATTCGGAACGGTATTTTCTGTACGTGGTTCCGAATGCGCAGGTGTATCCGAGCGAGGGAATCCCGGTTCTGGATCAGTATTTAAAAGGAGGCGGACATTTGATGTTATTGGGGGCGCCGGCGTTTACCCGCCCGGCGTGGCGGTATCAAGGAAAATGGATCGATACGCAAACGATTCAGAAGTCGATTGCGAAGACAAAGGCAGAAAAAATTATCTTTGATTTTGAGAAGGACGCCGATACGGGAACCTGGCAGCGGGCCACGAATGATGTCTGGGCCGCGGGCGGGTTTGAGAGCGTGGCGCCGGGAGCAAACGGCACGGGAAAATGCGTCAAGGTGTGGACGAGTAATCTGACGGGATGGGATGGTTGGTTTTCCTCGAAGCAGGAGGGCATTTTTCCGGATGGTCACAGTTTATTATGTTTCTGGGCCAGGGGAGATGAGCATACCGGCGAGATGATGATTGAAATTCGGGAACGGGACGGATCGCGCTGGATGGCTTTAGCGCCG
>CAZNQT010000648.1:0-2644 GCA_964574885.1 uncultured Pirellulales bacterium | reverse complement strand
CCTGCCCAGATCGTAACTTAAATATCCCATCCACCCCCCGACAAACGGCACCGGCAATTCCTCTTCCCCTTCGATGGGTGGCATGCCTACGCGCAGCTTAGGCATGTTCTTTTCCAATAGTGCAAACGGATCCCCCTCCTGACCATAACGAAACAAAATCACCTCCCGCGGCCTGATCCCCAGGTAACTGTACCGACCAATCCCCCGCAGACCAAAATCCCCCAACACAAACCCGCCCTGCTCGCCCTCAATCCGCTTGAGTAATTCCCCCAGCGTTGCTACTCGTTCCACCTCCTCGACTCTCAATTGTACATCCGTATCCACGTTCAAACTTAAGGTTCCAACAAGAATAACATCTTACCTTCCCGCTGCCATCATACTCGCGACCGGACACTGCGACAAGCCTTTCACCTCTATGTTATGAGTCTTGCATGGAGGGGAAAGTACCAAGCGAATAAATAGGTTTATGATCCTCGCAATCGGGCTTTCATTGATGCGTATCTGCTTTCCTGGCAAGAGGTTAGAACGAGCAAATTTTACAGGCAATTTGACTGCAAATTGGTTATAATAGATATGATAACAATAAACCTGATACTGCAAGCCGACTGAAAGCCTACAGCCTTTAGCGTATTGCCGATATCTTTATAGCTTTCAGCATAAGGAGTTTTCTCATGACTGGTATAACGTCTCCCATCAGGAAGTCCTGGATCTATATGCCTTTTCTATTACTGCTGTGTTCGTCGGCGTTGGCCAAAGAAAGCGACTGGTTTATCTATCTGGGAGATAAAAAAACGCCGCCCAAGGCGCCCCGAAAAAGTATCAGTGCCGCTGAAGCCCTACCCCCGTTACCATTACCGGCCACCCCCCTGCGACGCACCGAACGTAAAAAACCGCCCCAGCCGGATTACCTCCTCGGAAAGGTCATCTGGGGCGAGGCCGCTTCCTACACGGACTCCGGCGGACAGACCATGAAGATCGCCGACTGGAATCTCTGCCCCACCGACGTCCAGAAATACCTCGCAGCGATCCGCCAAACCGAACTGTATTATCACTGGTCCAATATCAACCTGAACGATTTCCATTTCGATCCCAAAAAGCTGCCCGCCCTTATCTTCAGCGGCGTGCGCACTCTGCGAATCGATCCCGAAAACCAAAAGCGATTAAGAGAATACGTCTTGAACGGCGGCATGATCGTCTGCGATTCCGTAGCGGGCTCGCCCTATTTTTACGATTCCGTCAAGAGCGTATTTAAGGACGTATTTCCCCAGAGTCGCTTTCGCCTGCTGCCCTTGGATCATCCTTTGTATCACATGTATTACGACGTAGAGAAGATTACCATTCCGCGCGACTCGAAAATTACCCAGCCGGTCCTGGAAGGAATTTATATCGGCTCGCGGGTGGGCGTCCTGCTCTCGAAGTATGGTCTCGGCTGCGGCTGGAACCGAAATCTCGATGGAGTCAAATCACTCACCCAGGCGATTTTTTATGATGTCGAAAGCGCTACCAAACTCGGCGTCAATCTCGCCCTGTATATCGTCGGGTATGCCGAGGTCGGTATTATCGAGGGCAAGCCGGAAGTCTTTGCCCTGGCCGATCAGAAAATCCCGACCGATGAATTTATCTTCGCCCAGATCAAACATGAAGGCGCCTGGAACGTCCATCCCGGCAGCGCCGCCAATCTCTTAATGAAACTTCGAAAACATACCTCCGTCCGCGTCAATCTCAAACGCGTCGCCGTGGACCCGGCGACCGACGATCTCTCGCCCTATCCGTTTTTATACCTGACCGGCCTGGACGACTTCCGCTTCGACGACCGCGCCGTCGCCGCCCTGCAGCGCTATCTTAATTACGGCGGCGTCCTGCTCATCAATAACGGCCTGGGACTCAGCACGTTCGATCGCGCCGTCCGTCGCGAGATGAACAAGGTTCTGCCCCAGGCGAAATTTCAACGGGTACAAACCACCCACGCCCTGTTTAACAACCTCTTTCCCATCCAGCAGGTACGCTATACCTCCACGATAGCCGGCAAAGATCCCTCCCAGCCCCCTTCGCAGCCGATTTTACTCGGCATCGCCATCGGCCCCGACCTCCGCGTCATATACAGTCCCTACGACCTCGAAGCCGGTTGGCTCGATGTCTTCTATCCCCTCATCAAAGGCTACCAGCCCCTCTCCGCCCAACAACTCGGTATGAATATCATCACCTACGTCATGACCCATTGAAAATAGGCATGAGTATATACATAAACATAAATGCTCAGGAATTTCAAAGACGAGGTGGCCATCTTTTTGGTGATGATGATTTTATTTTGGTAGAGTTGACCTGCTGTGGGCATCAATGTTTGCACAATGAAGAAACTCTGCACCTTTATATGAATCCCGATAATTTATCCCGGTGCTATCTTATGATTGATTCCGAGCCTTTGCCTCCTTGTCCGAATTGCGGAAAAGCGGATTGGGATTTCCTGGAAATAGATACGTCTTTGGATGCAATAAAAAATAGTCCGTGGGCACCATTGATAGCTATATAAGGACTCCGCCGGGTGCCATGCCCACGCTCGCGTGGGCATGTTTATTACGCACTTGTTGTGTGGCACCGCCAAGCGAGTCCGCGAGCGTGATGCTGACGTATTCACTTGGACAAT
>CAZNQT010000647.1:0-2648 GCA_964574885.1 uncultured Pirellulales bacterium | reverse complement strand
GCTCTTGACTGTCCCTACCGCAACCTCGGTAATCTCGGCGACCTCTTCCTGGCTGAATTGTTCCACGTCGATTAAAAATAACGTCAGTCGCTGTTCCGCCGGCAATTGGCCCAAGACGCGAATCACTTGTTCATCGGAAAAATTTTCCAGCAAATCCTGCGCATTGCTCCAACTCGTCTCTTTCTGTGGAGGCGATTCCTCCAACAATTCTTCCTCTATCGGCAACTCCTTACCCACCACTTTTTGATGACGCAACTGATCGATCCACAGGTTTCGCACTATCTGGCACAACCACGCCTTACAATTCGTTCCCCTCTTGAAACTGTCGAAACGCTCTAATGCCTTGACATACGTCGCCTGCATCAGATCTTCCGCCTGTTGTACATTCCCGCACAGTGCCAACGCCGTGCGATATACCACATTCATATATGGCAGGGCAATGTCTTCAAAACTCGCCTGAGATTCGCCCAATTCGACAATCCCGTCTATTCTCTTAACGACTAAAGAGTAAGATCCGTTCCCAATATTTATTGATTCACCAAAAATATACAACGTTTCTAAAACTCTGTCAACACTGGACTTGACGGATCGTTGGGCGGCATGCTCAAGTACTCTTGAACGTGGTTGACTCTGTAAAGTTATGGAATTTCCCCATGGTCAGGAAGACGTGGCCATACCACCCACCATTTTATCTGTTACAAAGAATCCGAATACTGGCGCAAAAAAAACTGCCGATCCGGGTGGTATCCGGTCCCTTGTCTGGATGACCGTTACCACCCTTAAAGATCGGCAGTACTATAAGGTTCTCCCCTCTTGGTTCGATTACGGTTTCTGTTTTAGCCCCAACAATGGGGAAGGTTTTGTTTCTGCTTTGGCTAGCTTTTCCTCTTTCTGGGCATCGGTGAGTTTATCCCATGCCTTCGGACACCCGGCACAGCAGAAGGCCACTTTCTGACCTTTGTATTCCCGCGTCAGACTGGCCGTGACCTTGTCCGGATGGATGGGAGATCCCATGATCGGGCAGACCGCATTCACATACGTCGGGTGCACATGCTGGGCCAAGGCGACCTGAGCCGTTTGAATATTCAACCGAGCCGCCGTTAAGTAACGAACCGCCGCAGTTTGATCTCCCTTTTCCAGCGCCTTCAGCGCAGCGTTAATCGACTTTAGGGCGCTGGGCAATTGCTGAACATGCACTTGTTGCAAGGTTGGCAGCGATTTGGCCTTTGCCGTTTTTGCCTTGACCGCCGCACTGCTCTGGGTCGTTCCTGCCTTAGCGCAACACGCCGGCGCATCGGACGTCCCGCCTGCCGGGCTTGGGCTTACCGTCGCCGTCGCTACCTTACTCGCCGGACAACTGGCTGTCTTGTCACAGCTTCCGCAGCACGCCGGCGCATCGGACGTCCCGCCGGCCGGACTGGGACTTACCGTCGCCGTCGCCACCTTACTCGCCGGGCAACTGGCCGCCGTCTTGGCGGCGGTCGTCTGCTCGACCGTAGCTTTACTCGATCCGCAACACGGTGAGCCCGTGTCCGTTCCCAGCAACGTTAGACCGAGGGCCGACACTGTGACTACTCCCAATACCGTTCCTAGTAATACTTTTCCATGGTTCATGATTTGTCTCCTTTCCGAATTGTTCTACCTCAGCTATTTCTCGGTTTCTGAACACCCCTTACACTAATGGGTAATTCATATACATATTCTATAACGCATACGAACCAATTTTTGTTCCAAAATAATGTAAATCCTATGGGAATTATATGAATTGCACGCAAACCCCGATGTATAAATAAGTTATGACAAGATAAAAATTTTAAAAAAACTTGCCCGCCCCCCATATTCCCGTCATGGGAATTCATTTCTTGATCGACAATTCATCCCGGCTGGGAAGCGGCGGAAACGCAGCATGAGGCTCCGTCTGATACCAAAACGCCACCGACGACAGATCATCCTGCAGCGGCAGATACCGACCGCCGCTCTGCCAGCCCAGCGCCTGCATCGTCACCCGCAAATCCTTATCAAACCGGATCGGGTCCGTGATATGCCACCGATACAGACTGAACCGCGGCGGCGTTTGCTTCTCCTTATTCGCCTCGATCACCTGCGGCATCCCCGTATAGGCGGTACTGTACTCCATATATTTTTTCGTATAAGGATTGGCAAATCCATACGAACCGCAGAAATAATCTTCCGTGCCCGTTCCGCAGATCGTCGGAAATTTCGTATCGCCGTCCATAAAGAACTTAATCTCCCCTTCGCCCCACCAACCCGGACTGTTCGATCCCCAGCACATATACGTACCCACGTATTGCCCCCTCCCCTTGATCCCATCGACAATGGTATAATCCGACTTGTACGGCAGCGGATTTACACGGCGAAACTGCGCGTGCAGATACCCCGCATTCTTCGGAACCTCCGTCAAGGCATAATCAATCTGGTAATACAGCCTCATCTCCCGCTCACCGATATTTTCAAATGTGATTTTGCACGATTTGCGAAACGGCATGCTCCAATAGCAATTGAAACCGCTGCCCGGATTGACGCACACCGCCAGCGAATTCACGTGTGCGAACGAACCCCACCCCACCGCAAAGAAATCGCCCACCGGAACTTCCACCGAAGGCTGCTCTTCGCCGTCCCAGTAGATC
>CAZNQT010000646.1:0-2660 GCA_964574885.1 uncultured Pirellulales bacterium | reverse complement strand
GCCAAACTCCTGGCTGGCGAAGATAATCCAGTCCTCTGCCAGTCGCGAGAGGTGCATGGCGGTCAGGGCGGAGCAGAAGAGGAATTCGGCGCAGAAGTCGCGGTCGCTGACAGCGTCGATACTGTTGCGGGACAGGGAGGAGAAGCCCAGGATTTCGGCGACCTTGGCGCGATTGAGGGGTAAGCTGCTGCCGGCCAGAGCGCCGCTGCCAAGCGGGCAGACATTGAGCCGCTGAAGGGCGTCGTGGAAGCGGAGACGGTCGCGCTGGAGCATCTCGGCGAAGGCTAACAGGTAATGTCCGGTGAGTACCGGCTGGGCCCGCTGGAGGTGGGTATAGCCGGGCATAACGATCTTACCCTGTTTTTCGGCCTGTTTGACGAGTGCCTGCTGAAGGATCATAATGCGTTCGATGAGGGTGGCTATACAGTCGCGCATCCAGAGCCTCATGTCGAGGGCGACCTGGTCGTTGCGGCTGCGGCCGGTGTGGAGCTTGCGGCCGGGATCGCCGATCTTCCTGATCAGGGCGGCTTCGAGGACCATGTGAATATCTTCATGCTGTTTATCGAACTTGAATTTGCCGGCTTCGATCTGTTCGGCGATTTCGGTAAGGCCCTGTTTGATCTGACGGAATTCCTCGCGGGAGATCAGGCCCTGTTCGCTGAGCATCTGGGCATGGGCGATACTGCCGACGATGTCATACTTGTAGAGCCTCTGGTCCAGACTGATCGATTCGACGAAGTCCACGGCCAGTTCATCCTGGGTTCGGCTCATCCGGCTCTGCCAACTTTTGTCTGTTTTGGTCATGGGTACTCCTCACTGGTTTAGAATGATTCAAAAGAATATAAACGTCACTCTATCGTTTGTCATTAGTATAGTTCGTACATGCCTAAGCTTCGCGTAGGCATGCCACCCAACCTAAACCGTGCGTAAGCATGCCACTTGGTCACATGACATCGAATACCTGCTCAAGAGTACTAGAGCATGCCACCCGACGCGGACGCGGCACCGGGGACCGGGCTTGGGTCTTCGTCCCCGGCTTACCCGCGGGGGCTGCTGGATCAAATATACCCTTGCTCATACGCCATAGATGAATATAATATACCAATGGAGTCGCTAGACCACAACAACTTGAATAATCAGAAATCATCATCACCGGTGGACGCGGTGGTGGAGGCAGCGGTACGTCTGGACCGCAAAGTACGGCAGTTAAACCGGGATCTGAGCAGCGTGCGGGAGACGTCGGAGCTGTTGAACGCCCCGTTGGAGTTGAGCCAGGTATTGGAGATCGTGGTCAAGACGGTGGCGGAGTCGGTCGGTGCGGAGGCGGCGGGACTGCGGCTGCTGGACGAGGAAACGGGGGAACTGCGTCTGAAAGCCACGTACGGTTTGAGCGATGCCTATATCAACAAAGGGCCCGTGACGGCGGGCGAGAGTACGTTGAACCAGCGTGCCCTGCGAGGGAAGGCGGTGGTCGTCAGCGATATGCGGAGCGATCCCCATTTCGAGCGTTATCGCGCTGAAATCGCGCGGGAGGGTCTGGTAAGCAATCTGACGATCGGCCTGACCTATAAGGATAAGGGGATCGGCATTTTGCGTCTTTATAATAAGCGTAAGCGTCGGTTTTCGCGTACGGCGATCTCGCTGGCCCAGACGGTAGCGGCACAGTCAGCGGCGGCGATTATCAACGCCCGGTTGTATAATGAGAGGCTGGAAACCGAGCGGATGAATCATCAGTTGCGTCTGGCGGGCGACGTGCAAAGACATCTGGTGCCTCGGGCGGCGCCGCATTATCCGGATCTCGAAATTTCGGGTATCTATGTTCCCTGCTACGACGTAGGGGGTGATTTTTATGATTATATCAAGTTGCCGGACGATCATCTGGTAATAGCCATCGGCGATATCATGGGTAAGGGCGTACCGGCCTCTTTGGCGATGGCGTCGCTACGGTCCAGTCTGCGAGCCTATGCTGAGCTGATCGATCTGCAGTGCCATATCCCGCCAGAGAAACAAACGCCGTTCGATCAATTTCCGCGACGGGATACCCTGCGATCGAGTTGGGATGCCGATGACTTGCTCAAAGAACTGGTAGGCCGGGTGAATCGGATGTTTTGTCACGATATCGCGCAGGGTGATTTTGCGACGTTATTCTGTGCCCGATTGAATCCGGAACATACCCGACTGACCTACTGTAATTGCGGCCATGAACCGGCGCTGCTAATCCGGGGGGAAGAGGTGACCAGCCTGGCGGAAGGCGGCATTGTACTAGGGATCGATAGGGATTATGATTATCAGTCCCGGACAATTGATCTGCTGCCGGGCGATATGCTGATGCTGTACACGGACGGTCTGGCGGATGCGATAAATTTTCAGGGGGAGCAATTCGGTCACCAGCGCATTATCGCCGCGGCCCAGGAGTCGCAAATGATGACCGCCGATCGGGCCGCCAAGAATATTCTCTGGCTCATGCGGAAATTTGCGGGACTCACGCAGCGGTCCGACGATACCGCTCTGGTGATTATTAAAAAAACAGCGTAATCCTTTCAATTAGGGAGGAAACGATGAAAATCAGATTAGGGATTTGGAAGTTTGGCGCGTTCCTCCTGTTTCTTACTTTCACCGCGAATATCGTAGTGGCGGCGGAAAGCAGCGGTGGGAAGAAC
>CAZNQT010000645.1:0-2668 GCA_964574885.1 uncultured Pirellulales bacterium | reverse complement strand
TCGTTAGATCGCTAATGGTGTTATCCGCGCCGTCGAAATGCCCCAAGAACAACGGCACAGGCGCCGTACTCCAGGTGATCCCCCTCAAGCTGATATCGACTGTCAGACGATACCATGCGTCGGGCTGATAATACACAGCCGCCATCTCCGGGGCACTGGTAATCAGAAAAGGCGATCCTTGTACACCGTTTCCTGTAAGAGCGGGCGGCACATACCCGTTATAAACACTGAACTGCGGATAACTGCCCGTCGAAAACGACCAGACTTCATTCATCCCATGGGCCGCTTCCCCCAGAAAATCCCAGCCTACGAAACTGCTTTGCATTTTCATCTCCACGTCCAACAGCGCCGTTCCGTAGGCGTTAATCGGGCCGCCACCGTCCACCGGGTGCAGGTAATAACAACCGTCGATAACCCCGTTGCTATCCAGTCCCAGCAATCCGCCGACATCCGTGGAACTTGCCCCTGCGGTAACGCCGGCGCCCATATAGCAGTGATTCAGCGAGCCACTGACGTTATAACCCACAAGGCCGCCGACCCGGTTAGTATAATCATCGGTTGTCACGGGGCCGGTTACATAACAATCCACCACTCGAGAGGCGTAATTATAGCCCGTGATTCCGCCGACGCGCTCCCCCGTCCGTCCGTTGTTTACCGATACCTCGCTCAGGCAATGAATAATAACGGACCAGCCATTGTATCCAACCAAACCGCCAATCGAGTAGGAGGCGTCCCCGTTGGTGATGGCGCCCTCAGCCCGGCAATGCAAAATCGAACTCTCATTCGTTGCCCCGGCGATTGCCCCCAGACAATCAGAGTGAAAACCGCCCGCGATGGAAACGTTGGTTACTACCAGATTCATTACCAAGGCATTATCGTCGAGGCGACCAAACAGCCCTAAATGATCATTTTCCGTCCCCGAGGCATCAATCGTAAGATTACTGATGCTATATCCTGCTCCATCGAAAATCCCTGTGAACGGGGTACCGTCGTAGACGTGGCTGTTAGTGTTGTCCAAATCCCAGGCTATCATCGCCGTGGTGTAAACCGTATTGCCCGGCAAAGATGGATCACAGTTAATGGAATTAACCAGCACATAACAGGCTGCTAACTCACTATTGACCGCCTGCAAATCCGCCACCGTGGCTATCTGATATGGATCCCCTCTCGTTCCGCTTCCCCCAGAAAATCCATACCCCACACCGTTCAAACTCGCAAACAATACAACCAGCAAACCCAAATTCCTCTTCCCCATCATTTTCTCCCTACTTTTCCTTTTATCCAGATTTCTTATCCTGCTATCCGTTGACCACACAGATATACCTAACTTAGGCAATGGCGCCGATCTGAAACATCCCGATAATGATCTGATATTTCCAAAATTATACTACTTAGTCGCATTATTAATACACACAGTATCTATTTTACTTGATACGCCAGTAAGATACAAGGATTTTTTGCAGAATTTTCGTTCAGGCGCCTATAAATGATAGCCATTTTGACATCCAATTCAGCTAAAATAATGTTTTGCCGAGAGTGACCGATCCTAAGATTATGGTGAGGATGGCAATCATCAATTTAAGGGTATGCGCGCTGATTTTTTTCACGGTAATGGCGGAAAAGGGTACGGAACAGATTGCACCGATACAGAGCCAGGGGGCCAGTTTTAGGTCCAGAGAATTCCCTTTGACCAGGACAAAGGTAATGACGCCGACGAGGCAGGTGAGTCCTTCGGCGAGAGAGGTAATGGCGACGGCGTTGCGACTTTCGAGACCGGAAAGGATCTGGCCACCAGTGACGACGGGGCCGTAGCCTCCGCCGCTCATCCCTTTATTAAAGGAGGCGATCATTCCTAGCGAAATGACTTTCTTCCAGGAAAAGGTAAAATTCTTTTTTAGACAGATAATGATAATGATTCCCATAGCCAGAACCAGAGAGCCGATATATATTTTGAGCCAGAATTTCGGGATATTGACGGCTACGAAAACCGCAATGATGGTTCCGCCGATACTACAGAGCGCCAGTAAGAGGGCAATTTTCAAATGCAGCGGGAGTCCCTGTTTAATGGTTTCGATATAGCCCAGGTTGCTTAAGCTGCGGGCGATTTCCGGCATCCGTATCATTTTAGGCATAAAATTAACATTGCCATGACGATGGTGCAACACGCCGGCTAACAAACCGGTAAACAGTTCGGAGATCAGGACGGCGGGGATAATCTGCAAAGGTTGAAACTTCAGGAGCAGCAAGACCGGCGTCAGAGTGGTGCCGTAACCCATTCCCAGGGAGGAGTCCATGTACTCACAGACAAACGCCAACAGTATAATTCCCAGGATAACCGGAAGAGAGACCTGTAGTATCGAAAGTGAACTCACATACGTTATAATATCCATATAAAAATATTCCTATTCGTACTCATAGTTTGGGAGATTAAATTAAATCTGCCAAGGTGAGTTTTTCCAAACGGTTGCTGATGTAATCGCGGATTTCTTTGAAGACGCCGAGGATTTTTTTCTCATTTTCCAGAGGAGTCGGAGCGAAGAAATATTGACTGACGGATTCGGTGGGGGCCAGGGCGCCATCCATGAGGCGGATGATTTCGGCGAGGCTGATTTTCGCTGCCGGTTTAACCAGGGCGTACCCACCGGCGGAGCCGCGACGGGTTTTAAGA
>CAZNQT010000644.1:0-2668 GCA_964574885.1 uncultured Pirellulales bacterium | reverse complement strand
TCAACTAAAATCTTGTGTGCAACATAATTTATGACTATGTTGCGCTGTGGTGATAAAATACATATATTTATCATATTGCCAAATAGAAGTGTGGTACTTTAGCCATACCGTCTCAGAAAGAAACCAAGAAAGAACCATAAGCACTTAATGGAACAAGAGTTACCTTCAATTAAAGATTCAAGTGATGGTTCTCAAACTGAGAATTTCCTCCATTTGTTAATGGCGAACCACAGGCGAATTTATGCATTCATACTGGGTATGATAGCGAACCGTTCCGATGCGGACGATCTTATGCAGGAGACCACAACGGTTATGTGGCGTAAGTTCGGAGAATTTGAGGGAGGAACGGACTTCGTTGCCTGGGGCGTGACCATCGCTAAATATAGAATATTAAATTATCGTCAGAAAAATCGCCATACGCGCATTCAATTCAGCGATGAGGCCGTAAAAGTCCTCCAAGCGGACGCAGATTCTATGCTCGACACGATGGATACCCGCATCGAGGCCATGAAGAAATGTATAGCCAAACTAGGGGAACGTGATCGTAATTTGATCCAGATGCGATACGCAAAAGACCTGGCCATCAAAATTATAGCCGAACGTATCGGCAGATCGATCCATGCCGTGTACAAAGGCTTGGCACGAATTCATGATCTTCTGCTCCAATGCATCCGCAAACAAATGTCAACAGAGGGGATGTCGTGACATCAGACCAGGAATTACATTCTACCTTAAGCGAATTACTGCTTCTGACGTTTGAAGGCGCCGTCGATAAAGAGCAGTTTGAGCAGTTAGATCGTCTGATGATCGATTGCCCGTCCGCCCGCCAATATTACTTTGATTTTTTAACGGTTTACGTGGCCTTAACGCAATTTGACAGCGTGATTGACATAATAAGGCCGAATTCGTCTGAAATACCCACCTCGGAAGAATTATTACTCGAAGTGATCGAGCAGGATGAGAATCACCGAGCGAGGCGCGCCGCCGAAAAGGCACGGTTGGAAGCAGAAACCAAACGAGCCAAGGTAAAGCAAGCCGCCGAAAAGGCGTTTGAAACGTTTAAGGAAGATGAACGTCGCCGACAGGAAAAACTCGCTTACAAAAGGTACCGAACCCGGCAGCGCCGATTGGTATTAAGCGTCGGCGCCCTGGCCGCCTGTTTGCTCCTCACCTTCGGCCTCTGGATTCATGATAAACTTACCACTCCATCGCCGGCGGTCTCGGAATCCCCTTCTCCTCCGGTCGTAGCCAAGATCATCCAATCCTGGGAAGCCCAGTGGGAAAATCCCCATCTGAAAGTGGAGCCGGGAACATTACTGACAGCCTCAGCGATGAAACTCAATCACGGATTGGTGAAGATCGCTTTTCATGATGGAGCGGAGATTGTTCTTCAATCCCCCTGCATATTGACGCTGGAAGATACCAATCAGATGTATATCGAAAGCGGTAATCTATCCGCGGAGGTACCCGAACAAGCGATCGGTTTTACCGTGCGAACCCCCGGAGCAACTATTGTAGATTACGGCACGGAATTTGGGGTAACCGCGCACGCCAACGGAGAAACCGAAGCCCATGTATTTAAAGGAGAGGTAGATCTGCGGTCCGGGTCGAACGCTCGCGTGTTTCGTCAATCACATAAGCTCAAAAGCGGAGAGGCGAATCGGGTGGATAGGGCCGGCCATATTTCGCGCGAGAATTTCAAAGCCCATCCCAGTCGTTTTTTACGACAGTTGCCCCAGAAAAAAACTTTTGGGAAGGTAGGCGAGCGGTTGGATTTAGCGGATGTAGTCGCGGGCGGCAACGGATTCGGAACCGGCAGCAGGACCTGGTCGATTGATCCCTTATCCGGGGGGATAAAAACAGAATTTACGGCACCCAATCGTGGGAATCTGAAACATTTTAATCCGATTCCTGAAATCCCTTTTTTGGACGGCGTTTTCGTACCGGATGGTGGAGCAGAACCGGTAACGATAAGTTCGCAGGGACATAAGTTTTTTGCTTGTCCGGACACGGATGGAATCACGGCAGGTAATATTTGCAATAGTTTAAATACTTTCTGGAAGATTGCCCCGGAAAAAATACGTGATCATATGAACGTCGAGTTTATCCTCAATAACAAAAGATACGATACTCCCATGAATCCGGCGATATTCCTTCACGCCAATGCCGGGATTACGTTTGACTTAGCCGCCATTCGTTCCGCCATCCCGGGAATCCGTATTGTGAAATTCAAATCCCTCTGTGGTATGTGTGAATCCATACTCGTAAACGGCGAAAACAAAACCGCTAAGGTGGACTTTTGGGTATTGGTGGACGGCAGAGTGCAGTTCAGCGCTCGAGGATTAAGCCCCCAGCAAGGAGGTTCCGCCATAGAGGTGCCCCTGAGATCCCAGGATCGGTTTTTAACCCTGGTTACTACCGACGCCGGCGATAAAGGAGTATTTCTGAACGCCATTACCACGGATTGGGGGATTTTTGCCGAACCGATGTTGGAATTGTCACTTGTAACGAAAGAAGGTAATATCCAGTGAGTCCAAAGAAAATTCACATAAACAAAGCAGGCAAGGGATTTACCATGATTGAGTTGATAATCGTAATCGCGATTATAGCGGTATTGCTAACCATATTGCTGCCAGCCTTGCGGCAAGCCAAGAAACAGGCCCAAACG
>CAZNQT010000643.1:0-2675 GCA_964574885.1 uncultured Pirellulales bacterium | reverse complement strand
ATGATCGTTCGCAGATACCCGCTTAACGCCGCTCCCAGATTCCGGGCAAACCGTTCGTGCAGACCTTCGAAGGCCCGCATCTGGTCTTTACTGACCCGCTCGGGCCTCTTGAAATCGTAGGTATGCACTTCGCGAGTCTTATCCTGGGAGGATTCGACCTCGGCGGTAGAGCCTTCTTCCTTGCTATCGCCCAACTCGCCGCCGGCGACGGCCTGCAATAGAGCATCTACTTCGTCTTGATCAAGTACATCTGCCATAATATCTCACCCGGTAAAGTATCAATTATGCGCCAAATTTCTTACAACCCTTTATCAATACTGCACTTACAACAAAGTGCAGATATACTTCTCCCCCCGGTTCATTCCTTGAATATTATCGGACATACAAGCGATGTGCTTTAGTCCCGTGCAGAGAAACTTATTTACTCACCGATTTTTTCCAGTCGAAATCGCACTGCTTCATTGGCCGGCTTAATAATCTTAATCTGCTGCTCGCCTTGCGGCAGGTTGTAGAGGAGCGGGCGGGCCGGATTCGTCGTTTTGAGGTCTTCCTCCTTCACCACCAGGAGTAAAGGATAGGGTTCGTTCATATATTTATCGGCGGCGGCGGGAGGGCCTTGAAAACTGATCGGCGAGTACGAATCCTTTCGCGCCTCCAAATCTTCAATAATTACATTATATTTGCCTTCCATACTGTAGGGCTTACAGATCCCAACGCGGGGTCGGTCGATTTTATTGATTGGCCAGATCGTCGTTTCCTTCGCCAGCTTGATTTTGACATCGACTTCTTTCCGACTTGCTAGTCCTGGAATCCGGGCGCTCACGGTTATGGGCTGCTGTGTCGCTTTTTGCTGCTGAGAAGTATTTAAGATCGCCACCGCATCATTGGTGGCGCCGCCGGCGACATAGACCTGGATTTGCGCCGGCTCGATCGATTCAATGCGCTCCGGAGGCAAAGGGATTTCGTTCTCGCCCTCTACCCGGACGTCCAATGTCACCGGTAATAATTTCGTGACCCGAATCGGCAGCACGGCAGGTTTGGCTTCCTCCGCGACAAGATACGAATCCTGATCCTCGAACGTGACCTTACCATCCAACAAGTCCAATACCCGAGGTGTAAAATCACGGGATTCCTGACCGGCTAAATTCGTAAACTTTTCCGCCCCGATATCCAAACGCACCATACGCAGAGTGAGTTTACCTTCCTGTAGCGACTGGATGAGACCGGCAGGACCTTTCACGTTCACTTTTACTCGTCGCGAAGCGTCGGCTGTGGGTTCGCCCTGGTCGTTCAGATATTGCACGATATACTCGGGACTACTGGAAAACAGCGTTATTTCGACGTCCACCACCGCTGTTTTGACCACCGCCCGCTCGGCAAAGATCCAGACCAAGGCGCTGAGCAACACGACTACGATAAAGGTCTTTACATTGATCCGCATACTCTACTCACTTGATTTCGCCGTTGTTTTTTCCGGCGAAACCGAATGGATCGGTTCGTTTTCTTTCTTGTCCGGGTTTGCCGGATTTGGTTTGACGGCTTCCTGCGTTTTCTTTTGTTCCCAAAACCGGGCTAACGCCTTTCGCGCCCTTTTGCCTTTGCCGGCCGCCACCGGAATCAATAAATCTAATAATTGCGTTCGCAATTGCTCGATCGTTAAAAACCGTGTGAGTTTACCGTCCACAGCGAGCCCGATGTTGCCGGTTTCTTCGCTGATCACCACCACGACGGCATCGGTGGCCTTGCTCAAACCGATGGCCGCCCGATGCCGCGAACCCAGTAACCGGTCATATTCGCCGTGTTCCGCCAGGGGAAACTGCACCCCCGCGGCCACCAGCCGACCTCGGCGTATCACGACGCCCATATCATGCAGCGGCGAACCAGGCCAGAAAATCGTGTTTAACAATTCCGCCGATACCTTGGACTCCAGCTTCACGCCCCCGGCGACTAAATCGCCCAGACCGACCTGGCGTTCGATCGCAATGATGCCGCCGATCTGGGTGCGACTCAGCGTTGCCGCCGCATCGACGATCTTTTCGATGACTTCCTCCATCTCCGGCAGGGTTTCCCGACCGAATCTCGTACCGCCCAACTGCATTAAGCCCCGGCGCAGTTCCGGTTGAAACGCAATCGCCGCCACCACCAACACGCCAATAAAAAAGTAATTAAAAAGAAAATCTATCCGTTCCAGGCCCAACGAACCGGTCAAAAAGCGGATCATCCAGAATCCCAGCAGCAGCACGACGATCCCTTTGAAGAGCTTCTCGCCTCCGGTGCCTCGCAAAAACCGCATCACCGAATAGACCACGAAACCGATCAGCAGCAGTTCCATCAGGATGAGCACCGGATTGTAGGAGTTGTAAAGGTATTGCAGATAGCTAATCACCTTATCCCACATCGCTTTAGTCCTCGTTCAATCCATTACGATTGAAAATGTCGTGTGCGTAAGATTGTCCCTCCTGCCGAAGCAGGGATTTATATATCCATTGTAAACGGCAGCTTACCATGCCAACCATTAGACATTTTCACCGGGTTTGAGTTTAAACTCGTCGCCCCGAAACGTACTGCCCAGATAGGCTTTACGTACCATGGGGTTGTTGATCAGTTCATTCGGCTTACCTTAACTGAGCACCTTCCCCTCATTGATTATATACCCCTGGTCCACCACTTCCAGC
>CAZNQT010000642.1:0-2689 GCA_964574885.1 uncultured Pirellulales bacterium | reverse complement strand
GGCAATATTCATATCGACATCGGCCCGGCTGTCCAGTTCGTAATCGAGGTCCAAAACGGATTTCCCTTTGACGAGGCCGACGCTGACGGCGGCGACGGCGGCAGTGAGGGGATTGTCCTGGAGCCAACCTTCCTGTACTCCGTATCGAACCGCATCAACCAGGGCGACGAAACTGCCGTTGATGGCTGCGGTTCGAGTACCGCCGTCGGCCTGCAAAACGTCGCAATCGAGATAGATCGTGTTGAGACCTAATTTTTCAAAATCCACCACGGCCCGCAGAACGCGGCCGATCAATCGCTGGATTTCGGTTCCTCTCCCGTCGGTATGGCCAATTCGACTGCGACTGCGACGCGGATTCGTTGAGGCCGGCAGCATACTATATTCGGCGGTGACCCATCCGAGTCCGCTTTCCTGACGCCAGCGGGGTACTTCCGGTACGAAACTGGCGGTACAGAGCACCCTCGTCCGTCCCATTTCGATCAGCGCCGATCCAGATGCCGTCTCGATAAAGTTCCTCGTAATCCGCATGGGTCTTAATTCATTCGCTCGACGTTTGGTGGTTTTCTTTGCCATAATCATTAATTAGAAGAAATGGTGGGCAGTGCCCACCCTACCTGATTTCAAGTAGATATTTCAGTAGGGAGCGTTGAAAGTGAAGCCGGTTTTCTGCTTGCTGAAAAATAAGGCTCTGCGGTGATTCGATCACGTCGTCGGCAATTTCCAGGCCTCGATAGGCCGGCAGACAGTGCATCACTTTCGTATCCCGTCCGGTAGCTTGCAGGAGATCCCGATTTACTTGAAAACCTCGAAAATCCTGGATGCGTCTTTCCTTTTCCTCTTCCTGGCCCATACTGGTCCAGGTGTCAGTATAGATGACATCCGCCTGTTGAACGGCGTCGCGGGGATTCCGCAGACAGGTAATGGTTCCCGGTCCCTGGTCCTGCAATTTATCCCTCAGATCGCCATTGAGCTCATACCCTTCGGGCGAAGCGATGACAAAATCGAGTCTTAATTTTTTACAGGCACATGCCAGGGAGCGTGCCACATTATTCCCATCGCCAATATAGGCCAGTTTGACGCCCTCGAGTTTACCGAAGTGCTCCCGGATCGTCAGCAAGTCCGCCATCGCCTGGCAGGGATGGGCCCGATCCGTCAGGGCATTAATCACCGGTACGGCGGCGAATTGGGCCAGTTCCAAAACGGATTCATGCCGGAAGGTCCGGGCGACGATAACGTCCACATACCCGTTCAGGACGCGCGTCAGATCACTGATGGGTTCGCGTTTGCCGAGTCCGCCGATGTCCTCCGGTCGCAGGTAAATCGCCGCACCGCCCAGTTGCGTCATGCCTACCTGGAAGCTGATGCGTGTCCGACTGCTGGGCTTCTCGAAAACCATCACCATCATTTTACCCGTCAGGCAGGCGTCCCGACCGCCGCTGCGATATAGATCCTTCAGCTCTGCCGACATGATCAGCAGAAGCTGTAGTTCCTCAATGGAATAATCCTCTATTTCAATAAAATGTTTAACCATCGTAAGTCAGTCCCCAGTCTTGTGTTCTTCAAACACTTCGTCCATAATGGCGACGGCCTGATCAATCAGATCCGCCGTGACATTCATCGCGGGCATAAACCGAAGCACCGTCTCATGGGTGCAGTTGATTCGCAGTCCTTTTTCCCAGCAGCGGTTCATGATCTCCATACCCGGTTCCGTCAGTTGAATACCCAACATCAGCCCCACACCGCGAATCTCTTCAATGCAGGAATATTTGGTTTTCAGATCTTCCAGTTTAGCACGAGCATATTCGCTCATTTGTTGTACGTTTTGGAGCAGGTTTTCTTCCTCGATGGCATCGATAGTAGCGATAATCGCCGCGCAAGCCAACGGATTGCCGCCGAAGGTTGATGCGTGCGTGCCGGGAACGAGCGAGTCGGCCACTTCCGGCCGCGCCGTGATGGCGCCGACAGCGATGCCGCCGCCCAGCGCCTTGGCCATCGTCATAATATCCGGTTCCACGCCCGTGTGCTGATAGCCGAACCATTTACCGGTTCGTCCCATACCGCATTGTACTTCATCCCAGATCGCCAACGCACCGTGCTGATCGCACAGGTTCCGAATCGTTTGCAGGTATTCGGCCTCGGCTACCTGAATGCCCCCTTCGCCCTGAATGGGTTCGACGATTACGGCCGCCACCTCGTCATCAAAGGCCTGTTCCAGGGCGGCGCAATCGTTAAACGGCACATACATAAATCCCGGCAAGAGGGGTAGAAATCCCTGGTGATATTTCGGTTGTGCCGTTGCGGTAACCGCCCCTAAGGTTCGGCCGTGGAAACTGCCTTCGGTGGAGATAATTTTATATTTGCTTTTCACGGTGTGGCGTCGAGCCAGTTTCAAGGCCGCTTCCACGGCCTCGGCGCCGCTGTTGCAGAAGAAGCACTTCCCTCCGAAGGAGCGCTCGCTGATCTTGCGTGCCAGCACGGCCTGCGGCGGGATGTAGAACGTGTTGTCGACGTGGATCAGCATGGCGGCCTGGCGCTGGACGGCGGTGACGACCTTCGGATGGCAGTGGCCCAGAAGCGTGGTGCCCCAGCCGGGCATCAGGTCGATGTAGCGCTCCCCGGCCGTGTCCCAGATGTACGAGCCGGCGCCGCGCACGAACGCGACCGGCTGGCGCCCGTAGTTGCCCACGAC
>CAZNQT010000641.1:0-2703 GCA_964574885.1 uncultured Pirellulales bacterium | reverse complement strand
GGATTATGATATCATCGATGTGAGTGTCGATGGGAAGCAGATTACCTTTGTCGATGCCTCAGGCCGACATGTCACTTACCAGTATGACGAGACGAACAAACAATTGAAGGTTAACATCGCCGAAATCGGTGCTCAATGGTATATTCTATTGGATAATGTGTTTCCCGTGTCAGAGGGGGATTTGATTTTTACCGCTACGGAGCCGGAATTCGGCAGTTTCCACGCGGGTACGGTCGGCTGCGTGGAAATTCGTTTCAAACGGATAGAAGGCGACGTCACCCGAGGCGTTTCTACCGCGGTGGTGCCTCGAAATGTCGTGTATTCGGATTGAGTGCCTGAAAATAGAGGTTACGTCTCAGGTCACTTCATCAAGTACGTGTTCGGCCACCAAAATGGGGGTATTATCCACGACGCCCAGGGCGATGGCGTCGCTCGGGCGGGAGTCTATTTCCAGCATTTCACCGTTGCGATTGACGATTAACGTGGCAAAAAATGTATGATCGCGGATATCGTTTATCACCACTCGTTCCAAAGTGCCTCCCATGATCTGAATGACATTGTAAAGTAGCTCGTGTGTCATCGGACGCGGCGTGGGAATGCCCTTAAGGCGGCGATCGATAGCGACAGCTTCGTGGATCCCGATCACGATCGGAAAAGACCGGCTGCCTTGGCATTCTTTCAAAAATATAAACTGCTGTTCGGAGGTTTCCTGAATAATGATCCGGGCGAGTTCCATTTCAACGTCCATGGCTTCCCCTTTCCTTTTTACCTTGTCATTCTGAGCTGGGTGCCATGCCCACGCTATTACTATCACGGGAATCGCCCGCGTGGGCATGTTGTGGTTACGATCTTTATGTAGGCAATTCGTTCAGATTTTTTTCCACCGTAGTCATTTGTTCCTGCAGTTCGCTTAGACGATCCCGCTCTCGCTGTACGATCTCCGGTTTGGCTCGATTCAGAAACTTGTCGTTACTCAGTTTCGCCTCGGCGTTTTGGATTCTGCCCGCCAGATTCTCCTTCTGTGCTTCGAGACGCTGCCGTTCGGCCTCCACGTCGATCACGTCGTGTACGTAGATCTCCAGCTCATCCGCCACTGCAACCGCAGCATCCGTTGGTTTTGCACATTCCGTCGCCGTATGCAGTCTCTCCAGATTCACCAGGTGGCGAATCATCCCTTCTTGTTCCGAAAGAAGCTGACAGTTCGTTTCGGATGTTTTCACCGATACGTCCAGGGCTTTCCGGGGAGCAATTTGGTAACGCGTGCGAATGTCCCGAATCAGACGGATGACGGTCTGCAACAGGTCGATTTGGCGTTCGCTCTCCTCATCGTTCAACGATGGATTGGCTTGAGGCCACGCCGCTCGAATCAGACAATCCGACGATGGCAACTCCGTGATGCCCGGTACATTCCGCTCTCTACATAGTGAGTTGAGCTTCTGGAATATTTCTTCCGTGATAAACGGTAAAAACGGATGAAACAGACGCAGAGTGGAATCCAGCACAAATGCCAGAATTCGCTGCGCAACGGGACGCTGCGTATCATCACGCATGCGCGGTTTAATGATCTCCAGGTACCAGTCGCACAGGTCGTTCCAGAAAAATTTGTATAACGCGTTAATCGGTTCGCTGAATTTATATTCTTCCAGGTCTTGCGTCGTCTCGGTAATCGCGCGGGTTAATCGTGAAAGAATCCACCGGTCTTCCAGTTGCAAAGCGCCTTCGAGTTGGACTTCCGTCGGCATATCCTCCAGATTCGTCAGGGTAAACCGCGAGGCGTTCCAGAGTTTGTTACAGAAATTGCGGCCCAGATCGAATTTCGGCGACGTATTGACGGTCCGTCCGTCGGGCAGCTTCATCGGCTCGACCGGCATACGCACGTCCTGCGTCAGCGTGGTCATGCTGGTCAACGCAAACCGCATGGCATCGGCCCCGTGACTGTCGATGGCTACCAACGGATCGATTCCATTGCCCAGGCTTTTACTCATCTTGCGCCCCAGGCCGTCCTGGATCATTGCGTGGATAAACACGTCTGAAAAGGGAATATCCCCCACGCAATACTGCCCCATCATCACCATCCGCGATACCCACAGCGTAATAATCTCCCGTGCCGTACACAGCACGCTGCCGGGATAATACGTTTCTAAATCTTTCGACGGCTCCGGCCAACCCAACGGCGAAAACGGCCATAACGCCGAACTGAACCATGTATCCAAGACATCTGAATCCTGCGAATAGCCATGTTCTTCGAGGAACTCAACAAGTTCAGTATCTTCTCCAAAGGGATCAAGAATCGCGATCGCCTCAAATTTAACTTCGCGTTCAACATCCACATATCGTCCCATATAAACATCACGTGGTTCTCGGTAGAATCTTATGGCTCTCCCCTCTGATTCGTAATATCCAATTTCTTCTAAGATAGCCTTAACATCATCAGCGTCTGAGAAACCTCCCATCCACCAAACCGGTATTCGATGACCCCACCAGAGTTGTCGGCTGATGGGCCAGTCGCGCAGGTTCTCCAGCCACGTTTGGTACGTCTTGGCGTACCGGTCCGGGATAAAGCGAAGTCGGCCATCTAAGAGAGGTTTCAGAGCCAAGCCG
Organism: uncultured Pirellulales bacterium; assembly: GCA_964574885.1. Taxonomy (GTDB): domain Bacteria; phylum Planctomycetota; class Phycisphaerae; order Sedimentisphaerales; family SM23-30; genus JAFGFX01. The sequence continues at coordinate 102 of CAZNQT010000641.1, read as the reverse complement.
GCTAAGGAATTAACCGGGACATCGGTTCCCTCAATCATCCCATCGCCGAATTTTTCGGCCAGGTGCGCGATAGGTTTTTTAACGGCGATATACCACTGGTCC
>CAZNQT010000640.1:0-2704 GCA_964574885.1 uncultured Pirellulales bacterium | reverse complement strand
AGGTACTCATCCACGCTCTGCCGCCCCCGCTGATAGCGCGCTTCCAACTCAATCTCCACCTTCGTTCCGCTCTTGGCCTCCCATTCGACAACCTCATCCTTGATAATATCCGGCCGATTCTTTTTCGTGTCGATCCGCAACGCGTAATAATGCGCCTTCGCCCGCGGTCCCGTCCGACTGATAATCCTCACGCTCTTGCCCGTGGTTAAAAGCCCGTACATCCCCGCCGCGGATATCCCGATCCCCTGCTGACCCCGCGCCATCCGCAGACTGTGAAACTTACTCCCGTAAAGCAGCCGACCGAAAATATTCGGGATCTGATCCTTGACGATCCCCGGGCCGTTGTCCTGCACCCATACCCGGTACCGGTCCTCACCCGTCTGCTTAACTCCGATCTCCAGCTCCGGTAGAATCTGCGCCTCTTCGCACGCGTCCAGTGAATTATCCACCGCCTCTTTTACCGTCGTTAGCAGCGCCTTGCGCGGATTGTCAAATCCCAGCAGGTGCCGGTTCTTGGCGAAAAACTCGCTGATGCTGATCTCCCGCTGCTTCTTCGCCATCGCTTGGGCCGCGGATTCGATTTGATCGTCCAGGATATGAGCGACCGCCGCCGCCTTACTCCCCCTCTTGCCGACCTTGGTCTTCCGTTTCCCCTGCGCCGCTTGCTTGGGTCCCCTCTTCTTCTTCACCCCCGCCGAACGTGACTTCTTAGATGCCTTTTTTTTTACCTTCGTTTTCGACGCTTTCGCCTTAACGGCCTTCTTCTTGCTTTTCCGTGCCATCGTCGGATCAGTCTCCTCATCCGTGAAGAACAAATTCAATTGTCCCGCAACATCCCTGTTTCTTAGACTCATCTTCCCTCACTCGCGTAGGGTGTGCATTGCATACCTTTCTTCTGTTTACGTGTGCCACGGCTGTATCAGCCGTGCGGTCGTGTGCCACGGCTGTATCAGCCGTGTCGGTCGTGTGCCATGGCTGCATCAACCGTGTCGGTCATGTGCCATGGCTGCATCAACCGTGTCGATCGTGTGCCATGGCTGTATCAACCGTGTCGGTCGTGCTGTCAAAACAATCATATCGACCCTCTATCTTCCTCACAAGCAAAACTTTCCCTTAACAATTCCCCCATACCTCCCTTTACCGCCATAATAGCCCCCGGTGTCAACCGGGGGAAAACGAATACGAATATCATATGAGGCTATAAGGGCCGGGAGCGCCAGCGACCGGGAAATTAAAACGTTTAGATGAATACTATACCCTAAACCCTAGACCCTAAACCCTAAATCCTATACCCTAGTCTCATGACCAAGAGCGAGGAACCAATAACAAAACGATATACCCGGAACCCGGAACCCGGAACCCGGAACCCTAAATCCTCCGTCCTCGCCTCCGATCGCGACGCATTTTTCCTCTACGCCGCCGCTTTTCTGCTCGCCTTTGGCGGCGGGCACTGGTGGCTCGCCCTGCCCTTCGTTATCAATCTCTTCGGCGGCACCAACACCCAGGTCGGTTTGTGCTTGGCCGCCTATCTCGGTATGTATGCCCTCACCTTGATGTGGGCCACGCCCCTGCTCGTACATCGGAATCTAAAGCGAATCTTACAGGTCGGCACCCTTGGTTTAACCGTATGCTCCCTGCTCATGTGTCTCATTGTCGCATTGAAGCACTATGACTGCGACGTCCCTCATCCTGTTTGGTTGCTCATTCTCACTTCCGCTTTGTTCGGCATCTGTCTGGCGGGATTTTGGCCCCCCTTGATGGGCTGGCTCTCCACTGGCTGCCTCTCCTCCCAACTCAACCGACGACTCAGCCGCTTCAGCATCTCCTGGGCCGTCGCCAGCTTTCTTTGCCCCTATGTCGCCGGACGACTCGTCGAAATCAATCCCGTCTGGCCTTTCGCCGTCGCCGTGGGAATCCTGGTGATTTGTTTCCTCTCCGTCAGCATTCCCGCCAAACCGCCATCGACCGAGCAAAACCTCGGTCAGAATTCTCTCACGCCCCCGGAAAACCATCCCCTCTTACCCTGTTTTCGCTGGATGAGCCGCATGGCCCTCTTTGCCTGCTTCCTCAGCTTCGGCATCTCGCGCACCCAGTTTCCCATTTACTTCAAAGAGGATCTCGGCAACAAAGAATCCATCTTTGGTATCTTCGTTGCCATCAATGCCGTCGCCATGTTTTTCAATTACCTTTGTGTAGGCCGCACCCACGCCTGGCACTATCGGTTCAGCTTCTTGCTCTTCGCTCAGATATTTCTGTTGCTGTTTCAGTTGACGGTTATTTTCTGTACTCATTTATACATCTATTACTTCGTCGCCGTATTTCTGGGACTCGGCGCCGCGTTCTGTTATAGCTCCCATCTATACTACGGTTCCGCCGGCGGCGCCAAACGTTACGCCCTCATGGCCGTACACGAATTCATCCTCGCTTCCGGATACGTCATCGGCGCCCTTGGCGGCGGCGTCCTCAATGATTACTTTCAACGCCGCGATCCCGACCACTACAACCTACTCGCCCCCTACAAATTCGGCGCCGCCGTCCTGACCCTCGCCATCCTCGCCCAGATCATCCTATTTCTCAGGGTCCGAGCAAAAATGCACCGCGCAAAAAATCACCCCGAATCCATTTCGAATCCGGGGTAATATTTCTTTTTTCATTGATCCGGTCAGCTCGGGCGCTTTCCACCAACCCTTTCAAGATTCGGCAC
>CAZNQT010000639.1:0-2706 GCA_964574885.1 uncultured Pirellulales bacterium | reverse complement strand
CTCAGTTTCTTGTCCGGCAGGGCGCCCACGTCACGGTTACCGATCTCCGACCGGCAGAAACACTCACCGAGAGTATCGAACGCTTAGCGAATCTCCCCATTACCTGGCATCTCGGCGGACATATTGATTCCGATTTTACCCGGGACAATACCGATGTCGTCGTCGTCAATCCGGCGGTCAAACCCGACAATCAGTTCCGGAAAAAGGCACAACAGGAAAATCTCCAACTCACCAGCGAAATGAATATCTTTTGTTCTCTCTGCCCCGCGCCTATTGTGGGCGTCACCGGCAGTAACGGCAAGAGCACCACAGCTTCCATGACGGCAGCGGTTTTACAATCCGGTGAGAACAATCAGGCGAAAACTCCGTATCGCCGGGTCTGGCTCGGCGGGAATATCGGACAGGAAAATCTTCTTGGCCATATCGACCAAATCCAGCCGAACGATCTCGTCGTACTGGAATTGAGCAGTTTTCAACTCTACGACCTCGGTCGCATCCGTCGCAGTCCGCACCTCGCCATCCTGACCAATATCGCTCCCAACCACCTGGATTGGCACGGCGACATGGCCGAATACGTCAAGGCCAAGCAGAACATTCTTCGTCATCAATCCCCCCGTGATTTTGCCATTCTGAATCGACTCGATCCTGAATTTCAGAATTGGCTCAACCTTTCCCCCGCACAGGTTGCATGGTACCCCTCGGATCCCCAGCCGGAAATTACCCTGCAGGTCCCCGGCCGACACAATCAGATCAATGCCGCCGCGGCGCTGGCCGCCGGCCAAATCTTTGGCGTCGATCCCGATGCTGCTACACAGGCCCTCTATAATTATCAAGCCCTGCCCCATCGCCTCGAACTCGTCCGCGAACTCAACGGCGTACTCTATTACAACGATTCCATCGCCACCACGCCCGAAAGCGCCATTGCCGCCCTGGAATCATTTGACGAACCTAAGATTTTCATCCTCGGCGGCTACGATAAAAAAATTTCCTTCACGCCTTTAGTCCAAAAAATAATCGAATCCAAATCGGCGCCTGTTGTCGTATTGCTGGGCCAGGTACGAGAAAAACTCGCCGATGAATTCGACCGCGCCAAACAACAATACCATACCGATCGCCCCGACTACATCAAGGCCGACGACTTGGCGCAGGCAGTTCAGATAGCCCGCCAATCCGCTCCCTCGGGCTCGATAGTTTTACTTTCGCCCGCCTGCGCCAGTTACGATATGTTCCCAAACTTCCAACACCGCGGCAACGCCTTCCGCCAACTCGTCCTCCAATTCTAACGCCGTGTACCACGGTCGGGTGGCATGCTCAAGTCTGCATGAGCATGGTTTTATTATCTTGGCGTCTTTACGCCTTAGTGTGAAAATAAAAAATCACACAACAAGATTTTTCCTTCGTGCGAATTCGTAGATAAATTCCCTGTTCCTCTTGAGTTTTTTGGGGTTATTCTAAAATCCGCGATTATCTGCGTGTATCTGCGGTTCCCTTTCTTTTCATAATTTCTTCCGCTAATTGTTTTCTCAGTTTCAACAAAACCTCCGGTTCCTGTTTCCAACTCCCCCAGGTAGGCACTGCCGACCGAACGATTGAATTTACAATCTCTTTACCGCCCAGCTTTTCCAGCAGGACGAAATATTCGTAATCTTCCATCCCGTCCCGCAAATTCTTTAAGCGAATCGAAGCGATCGGACCTTCGATTCCCGCGTCCTGTCCCGGATAGAACAGCATCCCTTCCCCGTTGTAACGTAACCGAAAACCCGGATCGTACCACGGGTTCCGCTCCGGCGCGTTCCAGCAGATCGTTGACCAGTATAACAGACCGGTAATCCCGTATCGACGATTCAGCCACGGCGCGATCCGATAGCTCGTCACCGGAAAATCCATCTGCCAGTACGGCGGATCATCGTTTTTCACCTTCGCATACTCCGGATAATACGACGGCGCCTTTTGCACCAGCGCCGTATAACTCCACACCTCCTCTCCCTGCGCCTGCACTCGCTGGATACTGTCTTCGTGAATAAATCCAAATAATGGACACCAGATATCGATAGAATGTTCGATGTTCGGCCAATCTCGATTCTGCGTATAAGGCTGCTCCACCACCAGCCGCCGCAGACCCGGCGCCGCTTCCTCCACCAGCGTGCCCAATTGCCGCACCTGTTCGTAGGCCTCTTTCGTATTCGGTTCATCCAGCATGTACAGATAAGAGCGTTTGGCCCACCCTTTTTTCAACAGATAGGCATACCAACTGCGGTAAAACCGTATCGCTTTCGCGCGGTTCTTTCCCAAAATATCCGAAAACGGCGCCCGCGGAACGTCAATATTGGTTAAATGATACCGATCCACAAAATCCGAGATCCGCCGATCGGTTTCCGAGTCAAACTGCGCCTCCCCGTCCGGCCCGACCTTCGGCAGCAAGTGACGAGGCAGCGGCGGATTTAAGCGATGCGCCGCCATCAACGCACAGTACCGATCTTGAAGCCGTCGGAATTCCTCCGAATTCGCGTCCAAGTGGTGGTGACGCGCCAGCCGGGTGAAACTGCCGAAGTGGTTCTCATGCGTCGGTCCATCCGGAAGCGAAAAGTCCCAAACCGTTGCCCTAACAGGAATTACCGCGGTTTCCCCACCTCGTGCCCGCACTTTGAATTGACCGGAGTAGGCGCCGAAATTGGCTTTGTTTTGCAATTTTACATCTACCCAGAT
>CAZNQT010000638.1:0-2715 GCA_964574885.1 uncultured Pirellulales bacterium | reverse complement strand
ATCTCCCACGTGTACCGGAATCTCGGCCCGGATCATTTTGACTTCGACCCCCCGTTGACAGTTGCCCATCAGGATCCCGTCGGCACGCCATTCCTCCTTCTTTCGATTCCAGCGCGGCTCGACAAAAACCGAAAGCTGAAAGTCCGCATCCGTGATGAATTGCAGCGTACTGATATTGGAACCGCGTGTCTTTTTGATGCGACCGATGACGCAGTAGCGACTCAGATGGGGTTGAGTTTCGCTCGCATCTTGGGAATCGGCGCCGGATACCGTACCCAGGACGATCTGACCCTTGCGGATCTGGTCCTCCCGCCCCCGATCTAAAAAAGCGCCCTGCGACCATACCGCGCTGTCCCGATGAATGATATTCGCCAGGATGAGCTGCGTCCGGGCCCGGCCAAATTTTCCCTGCAAACCGGCCCACTGTTGTTTCTCTTCTTCCAGAAGACGCACCTTCTGCCGTAAATTGGCTACTTCGTATTCCAGCGGGGATACGGCAGGAGTAGATGATTCCTGAATCTGTTCCGCCGCCTTCAGCGTCCAGTCGCGGCTTTGTTTCGTCACCGGACTGACCAGCTTCGAAAACGCATGATCCAGGCTGTCCGTGGAACCATGCGGCAGCAGCAGGCATAGACACGAAAAGAGCATCATTACCGTAAAGACACGCCGGGGCGAGATATTCCGTAGTCTAAATAGTTTAAAACCGATCGTCATCGTCTCAAATTCTAGCCCCCTGTGTGAACAGGGGATCGATTAGCCTGAATCTGTTTCGTTTGGCAACCTCAAAAATTGCTATATCCCAGCCCGACTTTAAAGCCCCTAACGAAAAGAAATTATCCTGTACTGTCATTTTGAGCGCAGCGAAGAATCTCACCTTACCGTCAACCGTAAACCATTTTCACTGTGGACTCTTCTACTCATCCACCCATTTACTCATTCACTCTTTATAAATTGGCGTCGTCGGATTCCAGGGTGTCTTTCCACAGTTCCAGGTTTTCCAGATAAACGCTGGTGCCGCGGGCGACGCAGGTCAAGGGATCGTCGGCGATGGATACTTTCAAACCGGTGGCGTTGGCCAATACCACGTCTATCCGCCTCAGCAGGGCCCCGCCGCCCGCCAGGCAGATCCCGTTATCAATCAGATCGGCCGCCAATTCCGGCTCCGCACGCTCCAGCGTTCGGGTTACCGTATCCACGATCTGCGAAATCGGCTCCTTGAGGCATTCCCGAATCTCTTCGCTCGTGATGACGATTTTGCGCGGCAGGCCGGAGATCGTATCCCGGCCGGACACTTCCATCGTCAGTTCTTTTTCCAGCGGTGCCGCCGAGCCGATCTCAATCTTGATCTTTTCCGCCCGCGCTTCGCCGATCAGCAGGTTGTAAGTCCGCTTAAGGTGATGGATGATCGATTCATCCATATCGTCGCCGGCGATCCGTACGGTCTCGCGGACGCTGATATCCGCCAGACTCATGATCGCCACTTCCGTCGTACCGCCTCCGATATCCACGATCATCGACGCCGTCGGCTCGGTAATAGGAAGACCCGCCCCGATTCCCGCCGCCATTGGCTCCTGTACCAGAAACACCTTGCGGGCGCCGGCCCGTTCCGCTGAATCCAGGACGGCTCGTTTCTCTACCGCCGTGATCCCCGAAGGGACCGATACCACCACCCGCGGGCGGATCAAACCGCGTCGGCCATGCACCTTACGCAGGAAATAACCCAGCATGGATTCCGTGATCTCAAAATCGCTGATCACCCCGTCCTTCAATGGGCGGATCGCACTGATCGAACCCGGGGTTTTCCCCAGCATTTCTTTGGCGACGAATCCGACCGCATTGCCGTCCTGCAGAACCCGGTTGGTTCCCTTTTTTACCGCGACCACCGACGGCTCGTTGAGTACGATCCCGTCGCCCCGTACGCAGACCAACGTGTTACACGTACCTAGATCGATCCCCATATCCAGGGAAAACCAGCCTAATACCGTATCTAAAAACACGATCGGATTCCTCACGGTTGCCACGGAGCGTTTATGGAGGTGATTAACTCACCTTTGACGGAATTGTAACGCCTGCCCTGGACCTTGGCAAGCATCTTGTATCGACGGGAAGGTTTTTTTTATCCGACAGGCTCTCACAAAGCCTTCCCTACAGGTAAAAACGTCCCCTTGGGCTTTTTCTTGAGGATTTACGACGCATCCGGAAGAAGTTCTGCCCCCCGGGTGGAATACACCCTTATCGTTTACTGGGTTAGAAACCAACGTATTTCCGGTGAGTTCTAACGATTCGCATTCAGGTAGGGACGACCCCCTGGGGTCGCGCTGAACCCTATAAACTCTTATTCATTGCAAACTTAGCGATATAACCAACAAAAACTCACAGCTAACCCCGCAAAAGTGTTACCTATGTCGTCGGTATAAACTGTTACCCATGTATCGGTTGACACAATCGGACGCCACGCTCACGCTTGCGTGGACATGTCTTTCAAACACACCACGGAATGCGTGTTCATTTTTCATTGTATATTTTACGTTTTATATTTCCACGGGTGGCATGCTCACGCGAGTCTTCGAGCTTGAGCATGAGCGATACGTCGAGTGCAGCCACAGACTCCGCGAACTGAATGGCGATTAGGATAGTAAGCGCTAGGGGCAATCCTCTGTGATTTCCCATAATAGCCCCCGCTGGCTCGCCGCTGCGAAGCGCTCTGGCGTAGCA
>CAZNQT010000637.1:0-2717 GCA_964574885.1 uncultured Pirellulales bacterium | reverse complement strand
TGCTCGAAGGACTGGGCATCGATCACCTTCTTGTCCTTGAATCCACTTCGGAACTATTATCCTTGAGTCCCGAAGAGTTCGCCGAACAAATCTTGCGCGACAAAATCGGACTGCTCCATATCGTCGAGGGACAGACCTTCAGTTTCGGACGACGACGTACCGGTACCCTCGTCAGTCTCGAGCAAATCGGTAAAACACTTGGCTTTCAGACCCATCTGGTGCCCGCGTTTACTCTCACTCTGGACGAAACGCATTCCGTCGCCATCAACAGCACTCTCATTCGACAGCAGATTATGATCGGGCAGATCGACAAAGCCGCCCGCTGCCTGGGACGCCCCTATCAATTGGCGGGCAATATCGTACGCGGCAGAGGCCGAGGCAGGGAAATGGGCTATCCCACCGCCAATATCAAATTACGTCATCCCGAACAACTCCATCCCGAAGATGCCGTCTATGCCGGGTACGCTCAACTCGGCGATGATCTCGAACAGGCCTGGGAGAACCCGACTCGCTATCGTGCCGCCGTCAGTATTGGCCGTTGCGAAACTTTCGACGACGGCCAATGGCAGATCGAAGCCTACCTGCTTGATTACCCCCAACATAATCCCGAACTCTATGGCCGCTGCATCCTCATTTCCCTCATCGATAAAATCCGCGATCAGCAGCGTTTCGCCTCCCCCCAGGAATTAACCGCCGCTATCGATGCCGACTGCCAACGCATTCGACAAATCCTCGCCCAATAAAGCCCCCGCCGCTAGGCGGGGATTTCTGTCCACTTTCCACTTTTTTCTAAACTTGGATTTCACGGTTTACACGAATTGTTTTGTAGTATGAGGCCTTGCCCCAACTGTTTATAGCCCCCTCTGCCAAGAGGGGTATCGAATGCCCTGTACCTCCGTATCGCCAATGAGCCGGAAGCGACGGGTGGCATGCTCAAATATGCTTGAGCATGCTTTTCCTGAAATCCGAAACCTTTGCCTACAGCTTATAGCTTATTGCTTAAAAAACTTGAAACTTGAAACCTTGAACCTGAAACCAAACATGTAGTTCCGCCGCCCTCGGCGAAGAGACCGGTAGGCTAGGCGGTGACTACTTTTTGATATGGCGGTAAAAATTGCCGGTCGTTGTGGCAAAAATTGCCTGTTCCGTTCGCTTTCAATCCCCACGTTTGCGTATGGCGATTCAGTTTTTAAGGCTAAAACAGCGATTGTAGCGAGAAATCCGACTCCCTCAGCAAGGTGGCACAATATTTGCACTCCCTACTTCCGTAATCTCGTTGTCCGCAGACGTCGAAGATCTGTGTTACAACAGGGCGAGAATGACAAGTAACCTATCGTATGCACTGATGTGAAAGGAGGTGAATACCATGACAATCAGTGAAATTGGGCAAACGATGCCCATGCCAGGCATGTATGGAATGCAGCCGCCTGATGCGAATGAGGTTGCCAGTCATTTGATCAGTGAGATCGACGCCGATGAAGACGGTATCTTGAGCGCCGAGGAAATTAACCAGGCCGACGAACGCGCCCAGAGGATCTTGGATGCCGATGTGGATGGTGACGGGTATGTGACCGAGGAAGAGCTTATCGACCAGATTTCCCAAAAAATGGAAAGCCGGGAAGGAATTCCCGAATTTCCCCAAGGCGATAAGCCTGACATTAACCAGATCAAGACCTTTATGACACAGGTGGGTATGGAACAATCGGGCCAAACCGATCAAACGGGGACTGATTTGATTAGTCAGTTTTTACAGTGGTTGGAAATGCCCCAAGAGGAGGCAGATAATGTGTTGGCTATGATGCAGAATTCTTGCCTGAGCCTGTATGCCTGACGGCCGTAATGATTTGACCTGAGAGGAAACATACTTCCTCTCAGGTCATACATCTTATCATACCTCACTACGCAGGATGTTTCATCGGGAAGGAATAAGGGGACATGCTACTTTACAGAATAAACTCATAGTATGTATAGATTTCAAACATGAACCGTTTCATTCATTCCGTAACCCCCGGTGTACAGGAAAACTTATTAAATCCTATGGCTTACTGTAAACCGTGAACGGTGAACTAATCCTTCCCCCTAAACCCTAGACCCTATACCCTATACCCTAATTATCCTTTGCCAACCAACGACTCATCAACTATACTATTTCCATGAATTACGATCAGGCTATAGAACAGATTGAATCGGCACAGAACATTCTGATTACCACCCACGTACGGCCCGATGGCGATGCCGTTGGCTGCGTCGTCGCCTTGCAGCGACTCATTGAACAATCCGCCCAAAGTGCCGGACGGACCTGTAAGGTTCAAATGCTGTTCCTCAGCGCCTTTCCCGCGAACTATCAGTTCTTGCTTTCCGAAACCCCCTGGATTCTCGGAACCGATATTCAACCGGAACAGATCGAACAAGGAGAGTTAGATCATTTCGACCTGATCATCGTCCTCGATACCAGCGCTCCCCGACAGTTGCCCGACCTGGACAAGTACTTGGCCCGTTGGGAAAAACCCCTTCTGGTAATCGATCATCACCTGGTTGGCGACGATCTCGGTACGTGCCGACTCGTCGATCCCCACGCCGCCGCCACCGGCGAAATTATCTGCGCTCTCGCCCAACATGCTGGTTGGCCTATGGATGAAAACATCGCCTCGGCCCTGTTCTTGGCGATCAGCGACGATACCGGCTGGTTCCGGTTCCCCAACGTTTCCGCCCATACC
>CAZNQT010000636.1:0-2718 GCA_964574885.1 uncultured Pirellulales bacterium | reverse complement strand
GTCGGGTGAATATTCATCACCTCTATAAACTCAGTATTAGGATCGTCCGCCGGATGATACATCAGTTCCGTAATCCGCAGATTCTGGGCTACGGTCGAAATTACAAAGACCGCCTCATTCAACGCACTCCATTCTCCACCGTTCAACACCCGCGCCTTGACGTGTACGGTCTTATCGATCGAATCCGCACTGCTATACGCTATCGCACCACCGGCCCAGTTTATCGCCCCGCCGAAGGCGCGCGGATCATTGCCATTCACTGTATAATATATGATCCCGTCCCCGCTTTTCGTTATCGTTAAGGCGTCTCCCGATTCCACATAACCGCCGTAGGACGGTGTGCCGTTAATATATAACTCCGGCGGATCTGTAGCCGGATACAAACCGGCATCTTCCAGCCAACCGAATACCGTACTCGAGCGACTGGGGAAATACCCGGTCAGCTTGCTGTTTTGATTGTTCAGCCAATCCAGATACGTATAGGGAGTGGACACACGATTGTCGCCCCAGCGGGCCGACTCGCCGCGGATCGCCTGATCCACCTGGTTCATCCGCGCCTTATACAAGTCCGCCGTCCGGGGATAACTTAACGTACCCCCGGGACGAAAATGCTTATAAATATGATCGGCACAACGTAACCGATATTCCGCACAGTTATCCAGATTCCCATGAATCCCATAAGGACTATTCCCTACCACGTTGTTCGTATAAATTACATGTTCCGCATCCCAGCTATGAAACCGCCACTGTCCATCCGGTACCCGATGCGTTGCATACCAGTTCTTACCGGGCCAGTCGGTGTTGCCGGCATACCAGTTCGCTAAGAGATAATCGATGAAGCTATCCACGTCCAGCAGTTGCTGCAACGTCTCCCATTTTGTCTGATTGGTCGGATCGCTGGCTACCGCACTGACGGCGCTGGTCATCGCGCTGAAATTCGCACTGGCGCCGGCGCCGCCAATCCCATCATTAATTACTCCCGAACTGTTATGTTTGACAGCATCATATTCTTCTTTCTCGCCGCCGAACGTCTCCGCTGCCCAGGAATGATCCGGCCGCTCATGAATGTAATACATCCCCCAGTACAAACCATTAATATACATATGAGCATATCTGCCGTGCGGTGAATAACCTCCCATTTCATTATGAAGGTCCGCCACATACTGATCCTGAATGAGCATTACATTTTCCTGTTGACCGCTGCTCGGATGGGTCCACGAATTATTTAACACCGCATCCAGCACAATCGTATCGAAACTTTTTACCGGCGAATCCGGGAAAATTCGCTCATTCAGCTTCGGCCCGCCGCCGGTTACGATTCCATCGTCGGTTTTCGTCTTAAATCGCGGTCTCATCGAGAGCTTAAAGCTTTTCCAGCGGTTCAGACTCGTACCCCCGCCGCTCACGCCCCCTGCCATGGCTAAGGCCATGTTTTGCTGTATCGACTTGCCGGGATCGTTCGGATCGCCGAAGTACTCAAACGAACATGGGTATTCCGTACCATCCAGCGCCTCCGTCACATACAGCCCTTGACCGACCTGGAACCAATCATCTTTATCCATGACGACGCAGATCGTGGGAACCGACCGCAGGTCCGCCATGGTTAATCGATTGGTCTCTATCGCATGATTCACAATATCCGGATCCACCTGGTAATCGCCGGTTACAGGCCCGGAATACGATCCTCCCGGCCAAATCGATGGATACCCGTCCGGGACGACTTGATCTCCCCCGGCGCCGGTCGCCTGCTCTAATACGTCATTCAGGAAAATATACGTTTGCGTATCGATATTTGTGGATAGATAATCCGGTTTCACCGCCGCCGCCCGCAGGCACGTGGTAGTGTTGATGGGGACGGGCGTCGTATATTCAATGGCTGTCGCCGTTGGCGTACCATCCGGATTAATTGGATTGCTGCAATCGGTGGTATAGTAAATCGTTGCACCCGAAGTTTCGGTGCTGATTGCTACCTCAATTGATTCGCTATAGAAACCGCGATTATGACTGAAACGCGTATCCGCTACTCGATTCGCCACCCCTACTTGATCATTTTCCGCTCCAGGAGTGGGTACGTCAAAGAAATACCAGTTATTGGACGCATCCGGATATCGACCGTAAGAAACGTTCCACAACTGCGCTCCGAAGCTAACCGTATCGACCACGGTGCTGCCGTCGGATTCGTATAACGTGATCTCATCCCCGTCCGCGTCCAACTGAAAGGCCACATGCAAAGGACCTTCCGTCTCTTCCTCGTCATCCGCCCACAACAACAGATACCCCTTTGACAACACGGTCGTTTCCGCCGGGAAGCCGGCCGGTATCTGCCACATATCCTGATCGTCCGCAATATACATCTCCGCCAGATCGATATCAAAATCCGTCGCATTATAAATTTCAATCCAGTCGTCCCCATCCCCGTATTCATCCGTAATCCCGCTGTTGCTGGTATTGGCCGCCATAAACTCGTTAATCCGTAACGTGAGATTGCCCAACTCCGTATAGGTAACGTCCAGTGTATGTAAACTATCTTTAACAATCACTACCTCACGCTGGGCCGGCGCCAGCCACCCCGTTACTGCACTGAATTCCACATAATAGGAACCCACCGGTATGTCCGGTTCCGTCGTGCCGCTGTCGCGCCACACACTTTGCCCTACCCGACGCCATTTCGCTGTCGGCAACACATCCGGGGGCGATATATTCACCCGCAGGGATCCG
>CAZNQT010000635.1:0-2741 GCA_964574885.1 uncultured Pirellulales bacterium | reverse complement strand
CGTTACGCCAGTCCGCCCGACCCGTTAACGTCAACTGCCGGGATAATCGCGAAATCAGATTCGCACCCGTCTGGAACAATTCGATCTCGCGCGGATTGACCTTACTGTAATCCAGCCAGTGCTGAGACACATCCGTCATGAGCGTGGTTCGCGGCGTAAGCGACCACGAATAGCTCCCCAGAAGCATTGAACTGGTCACCGAACTGATCGTACTGTCGGTCTCCGAATGCTCTGCTTGCAGACGGAGATTGGTCTTGTAATACTGGCTGCCGAACGTGTTCGTCCGACTGTTATCCGGCAGCCGAGTCTCTATATTCGTTGTCAGATCTTCGTCGCGTCGATTATGCCGGTAATACACGGAGATACCGTTGCTAAATTGCTGTTGGATGCGAAAATCCTGATACAGGATGACTCGCTTGCTTTCAGGTTCGGTACTGAAATTATAATCCACCAGTATCGTTTGTCCGTCTTCGATATTCGGCAACGCCCCCCCGAAAGGAATGATCGTCAGGTGGACGCGCCCGTTTATGACACTGATCGTATAATCGTCCCCCTCCGTATAGACATCCACGTTCTCACTGTCGGTGACGACTATCGAAGAGGTATCGATATTGCTTTGGTCCAGTACCACCAGAAACGGTGCGGTATAGACATGTTCTTCATCCAACACGACGCCCACGGCGCTCCGACCCGTGATGTCACGATTTACATAGTTGGTCGAATACGATCCCGTCAATATGCCCCACGGATTCGTCTTGCGATAATCAAACGACAGCGCCCCGCCCCACAGGTCGATCTCCGTCGCATTCGATACCTCATTCCGCGCCGCGAACAGGCTCCCCCTCGTCGTCAAACTTTGATACAACTGGTGACGAAATCCTGTTCGACCGCGGATCTCTTCCTGGTCAAACTGCTCGCGAGCTTCCTTGGTGTAGCGAATCTCATGCTGCGTCGAAAACGTCGGCGTATGTCGCAGGTCCAGGGTCTCTTCCCCACGCAGATTTTCCAGGTCATAATCCCCCTGATAATCCTGATAGTCCACTTGCGAATGCAATCGGTGCTGTTCGTCGCTCCCGAACAACCATTCGTGCGCCAGCAAATGGCGAAACGATTCCGTGGTTACATCGTTCGTCACCCGGCGACGCGTAATATCTTCCCAATCGAATTTATAGGTTAACTCGGAGGTATCGCTGAAGGAATGATCCAGGGAATATTCCAGCGAATCGGTATCTTGCTCGAATACGTCGCGACGGCGCACTAAGGCGCGATCCTCTTCCAGGATGCTTAAAGGACTCTGGGACAGACGCGATTGCACCCACTGGACCCGCATGGGCCATGACGGAACCTGGAGAGATAAAAGACCGCCCCGGGTTTCATTCTCCGAATGCAGCGAGCCCAGATAGGGTCGCGGTGTGATATCGTCGGTCTTAGTGGCGTACATCGATAAATTATACGGTTTCGCACGCAATAACTGAGCGCTTACATTGTACTCATCCAGACCTTCCAGGGTCTTGTCGGTTTCCGTATCCGTTTGGAAAAATTGTTGCACCATGCCTAATCCGCCGGCCACCTGGTAGGCCAATAGATCCGGATGATACACGTCCCCCTTCGTCCCCAGGGTCAACAACTCTCGCAAGGCCGTGGCTTTACTGTCCCGGTCCAATCCGCGGCTCTGCTCCTTATCTGTTAAATAATGCCCTTCCAGTTCCAGATTCCCTTCGATTTTTCCCATCGTCACTAACGGTTTTTCCTTACCCCGGATGCTTACCGTGCACCCCGGCAGGCCCGAAAACATTCCCACCAGCAGCACAAACACTACTGCCGTCCGGAAAATCAATCGCAAGCGTTCGTGCGCTCGCCTTTCCTGAAACCTTGGGTTTTGCCTTTTTCTCGCCTGCATCGAACACCGGATTTCACCTTTGTAAGGGTGGCAACCTCAAGCGAGTCTTCGATCTCGCCGCTGGTGTATTTCCATTTTCTCACAACTCACAACACACAACTATCCACTCGTTTTCATCGCTCATTGTTTATTTTCCATTTTATATTGCTTATGGGTCGGGTGGCATGCTCTGGCGTGGCCTGAGCATGTCTCAACCACGAATTTCACCAAAAATTTTATGGTTAACTTTTCCCTTTTTACTTAACTCCCTATCCGCTATCCGCTCTACGCTACCCGCTATCCTTATTCTTCTCTTACCGTGAACTGTGAACCGTGAACTGATTCACCCATTTACTCATCTACTCGTTTACTTTGTACGTCTTTAATAAGCTTCTTGTCGATCCCACGTGAGGATCGTGACAACGAGTACATTGATCTAACGTTTCGTTCTGATGGCCGGGTATCGATTTCACGTCCTGGGAGTTGTGACATTGATAACACAGGTCGGGTTGCGCCAATATTTGCAGATTCGGATATTTACTGCTGTGCGGATTATGACAGAACAAACAGGCCCCCACCACGACGGGACGGTGGACGTACCTCTCCGCCGAGGCGTAGTTCGTATGACACCTATAACACAACTGAGGCGCCGGCTCTTGTAAAATCGGACGCCCGGTCTGAGGTTGCTGGGTATGGCAGTTGCTGCAATCTCCATAGGGCTTGTGACGCGAAAAGGTCCGACTGGATTCCCTTCCCGACGAGGCGACGGTCGCGTTCGGTTAGGCCCTCATTCCGATTGGGCCCGTATGCAACGGCGGTACCCCGTCGAAAAAAAATTACAATACCTAAAATGGATGGACCG
>CAZNQT010000634.1:0-2741 GCA_964574885.1 uncultured Pirellulales bacterium | reverse complement strand
CACTGGATTCGCTGGGCAAAGCCATGCCGGAAAATTCACATTTCGAACAGCTCGATCGATGCGAGGAGCAAGCCTACGAGCTGATGTTCGGCGATGCACGTAAGCTGTTCGAACTGTCAGAGGAAAAAAAGGAACTCCGCGAACAGTACGGTCTGAACACGTTTGGGCAGTCCTGTTTGATGGCGCGTCGATTGGTCGAAAACGGCGTTCCCTACGTCACGATTAACTATAAAGGGTGGGACACGCACAAACAACACTTCGAGATTATGCGTCGCAAGCTGCCGGAATTGGACGCCGGCTTTGCCACGCTGTTGCAGGATCTCTCCGACCGCGGTCTGCTCGATAGTACGATTATCTGGTGGAGCGGCGAGTTCGGTCGAGGCCCGAAAATTCAGTGGAATCCGCCCTGGAACGGCGGTCGGTCGCACTACGGTAAATGTTTCTCCGCCGTATTGGCCGGCGGAGGCTTCAAGGGAGGCCACGTCGTGGGCGCCTCCAACGAGAACGGTACGGAAGTAGCCCAACGACCTGTATATCCGCAGGACCTGATCGGCAGCATGTACGAGTTACTCGGCATCGATCCCGACGGCCCGATGCCCAATCCGCGCGGCTTAGACGTTCGGGTTATGCCGTCCACCGATGGCGGTGGTCGCCTGAAAGAGATTATGTAATACCCGAGGAGCCACACTATGGCACGTATCCGGATTCTGATATTAACAGTAATGACTTTCGGCGCCGCCACAGCGTGGGGGCAAACGAATCAACCGCAAATCGGCTACCTTTACCCCAGCGGCGGGCAGCGAGATACCGTCGTGCAGATCATCGCCGGCGGTCAGTTCCTGCGCGGCGCCTCTGACGTTCACATCTCCGGCGACGGAGTACATGCCAGGGTGATTAAGTATATGAGACCGGTGTTTAATATTAACAAAGAACAACGAGACTTACTGCAGGCCAAGTTGAAAGAGGTACGTCAGCAGCGGCTGTCCGAATTGTTTGGTAGAGATTTCCAACCTCCCGCGCCCGTCAACAAAAAGACGCTCAAAAAAACTACCGACAAATCCAAACCCGCCCCAAAGGAAAATGCGAAGAAGGCGCCGGTAGTCAAGATACCGGAACATCCGTTGTTGTACGACCTGGAGAACAAAAGTCTCCGGGAGTTGGCCAATCTTACCTATATGATCTTCTTTCCACGGAATAAGCGACAGCAGAATCGGCAACTGGCGGAATCCGTTCTCATTGAGATCATGATCGATGCCGACGCGAAGCCCGGCAACCGGGAACTCCGTATTCAAACGACTAACGGTTTGACCAATCCGATGGTGTTTCAGGTGGGATTACTACCGGAAGTGCGCGAATTGGAGCCCAACAATAAAACGGCGTATCCCGATTTGCGGTACGTACCCAATTTGTTGCGTGGAGTCAAACTACCAAAGGATCGCGATCTGCCCAAACCCAAGCCTCTCGAACTTCCGGTGTTGTTGAACGGACAGATTATGCCGGGGGACGTCGATCGATTCCGCTTTCGCGCCCGGCAGGGCCAACAACTGGTAATCCAGGCCCATGCCCGCAGCCTGATCCCGTATCTGGCCGACGCCGTTCCCGGTTGGTTTCAGGCCACGCTGTCACTCTACGACGCCAACGGCAGCGAGGTCGCCTATGACGACGATTACCAGTTCCATCCCGATCCGGTTCTCTTCTACCAAATTGAACGCACCGGCGAATACGAGTTGGAAATTCGCGACGCCATCTATCGCGGTCGAGAGGATTTTGTTTATCGCATCGCCGTAGGGGAACTGCCTTTTATTACGCGGATGTTTCCGCTGGGCGGTAAGGCGGGCGTCAAAACCATCGCCCAGATCGACGGCTGGAACCTGGACAAAACCCAATTGCCGCTGGATACCCAAGCCGACGGCAGCGACATCCGGCACACGAGTTATTATGACGGAACACGGATTTCCAATTCGGTTCCGTATGCGGTAAACACGCTGCCGGAGTGCAAGGAAAACGAATCCAATAATTCAAGAAAGGATGCACAGCGAATCAACCTGCCGAAAATTATCAACGGCCAGATCAATCAGCCCGGCGACGTCGATGTCTTCGAGATCACCGGCCGCGCCGGCGATAAGATCGTGGCCGAAATCTATGCCCGTCGATTGAATTCTCCGCTGGATTCCATCCTGCGCTTGACCGATGCCTCGGGTAAGGTGCTCGCCTGGAACGACGATTATGTGATTGAGGATCACCATTTGTTCAAGGATATCTTAGGTGTAGAGACGCATCACGCCGATTCGTATTTCCTGGCCAAGTTGCCCAAGGACGGTACGTATTACGTGCAATTGGCCGATACGCAGCATCACGGCGGCGAAGCGTATGGGTATCGTCTCCGCCTCTCGGCGCCGCAGCCTGATTTCGCCTTGCGCGTAACGCCTTCGCATCTCAACGTCAACGCCGGCGGAATCGTACCCGTACACGTATTCGCCTTGCGGAAAGACGGCTTTAACGGTCCCATCGAGATCAAATTGAAAAACGCGCCTGCCGGATTTACCCTGCAAGGCGCGCAGATACCCCGCGGTCGCGATCAGGTCCGCTTCACGCTGACCGCCCCGGCCCAAGCGCCTGAGAAACCGATCGCCATGCAACTGGAAGGTCTCGTCAAAACCAAGGACCAGATTATCCGTCGTCCCGCTCTGGCCGCCGACGATACCATGCAGGCGTTCCTCTATCGACACTTGGTACCGTCG
>CAZNQT010000633.1:0-2748 GCA_964574885.1 uncultured Pirellulales bacterium | reverse complement strand
ATGCCACCTTGACTGTTCCCCAGGCCATCTTGCAGGAATCCTTCCTGAGCTTTCTCGGCATTGGCATCCAGGCCCCCGTTCCCACCTGGGGTTCGCTCGCCTCCGAAGGCGTCAAGGCCGTCAATGACGTCGTCAGCTTTTGGTGGATGGTCTTATTTCCCTGTGGATTATTAGGATTGACTCTGTTATGCTTGAATTTTATCGGCGACGGCCTCCGCGACGCCTTCGATCCGAAAACCAAAGATAAGTAAAAAGGTATAAGGAAAAAAATGAACGCCGGGTGCCACACTCACGCTTGCATGGGCATATATGACAAAATATAATCCGTGCAATCTATTTTAATCTGTTTTTTTTATGGTTTGTAAAAGAAAGGTGAGAATGATGAAGAAGCTAATTCCTTTTATTATGAGTGCAGGTTTTTTATTGGCAATTTCAGGGTGCTCTCAACTCACCCCGCAGGAAAAACAATTGCAACAATTTATTACCAAGCATCTCGCTAAGGTGAAGCCTTTGCAAAAGCAAGCCAACCTGGCCTGGTGGAATGCCGCCACTACCGGTAAAGCCGAGGACTATGATCAGCAGAGCAAGATGGAACTGCAAATTCGTCAGATTTATAGCAACGCGCAGGAATACGCCTGGCTCGACCGGTTGGAAAAATCCGGACAGATCAAAGACCGCCTCTTGGCCCGCCAACTGGATCAACTGCGTCGCGCCTATTTAGCCAACCAGATGGACAAAGACCTGATGAAACAAATTGTCGAACTGGATACCGACATTCAGAAAAAATTCAGTACGTTCCGCGGCGAAATCGACGGTAAAAAAGTTTCTGATAACGACATTCGCGAAATCCTGAAAACCGAAACCGACTCGGCAAAACGGCAAAAGGCCTGGCAAGCGGCCAAACAAGTCGCCACCGCCGTCGCGCCGGATGTAATCCGACTCGTCAAACTGCGTAACCAGGTCGCCCGAAAATTGGGATATGATAATTACCACACCTTCTCCCTTACCCTGTCCGAATTGGATCCGAAGGAACTCGATGCCATTTTCGTTGAACTGGACCAACTGACCCGCGAACCGTTTCGCCAGTTGAAAACGGATATCGATCGGCGGCTGGCCCAACGCTATCATATTCGCCCGGAGCAGATGATGCCTTGGCATTACCAGGATCCCTTTTTTCAGGAAAGCCCCCAGATCTATGACCTGGACCTGGATCGTTATTATGAAAACCGGGACGTGAAAGAATTAGGCCGCCGTTTTTATGACGGGATCGATTTGCCGGTGGATACGATTTTGGCTCACAGCGACCTGTATGAACGCAAAGGGAAAAATCCTCATGCCTTCTCCACCGATATCGACCGCCGAGGCGACGTCCGTATTTTATGCAACCTGAAAAACAACGAACAGTGGATGGACACGATCCTACACGAACTGGGTCACGCCGTCTATGACTTCTACCACGATCCCAAGGTGCCTTACCTGCTGCGCGAACCGGCGCATGCCTTCACGACTGAAGCGGTCGCCATGTTCTTCGGCCGACTTAGCCACAACGCCTACTGGATGCAGCAGATGCTGAACTTGACCGACGCTCAGCGCGCCGAAATCGAATCCGTCACCCGTAAATTCTCGCAACTGCAACAACTCGTGTTCGCCCGTTGGGCGCAGGTGATGTATAATTTTGAGAAGCAACTCTACGCCAATCCTGATCAGGACCTGAACGTCCTCTGGTGGCAGATGGTGGAAAAATATCAGATGCTAAAAAAACCCGAAGGTCGTAACGCTCCCGACTGGGCTGCTAAAATCCACTTCACCGCTGCGCCCTGTTATTACCACAATTATATGCTCGGCGAACTCCTGGCTTCCCAGTTACACCATTATCTCGTATTTGAAGTCCTGAAACAGGACTCTCTCCGGAAAGAAAGTTACGTCAACCAGCCGAAAGCCGGAAAATTCTTACGGAAAACCATCTTCGCCGACGGCGATGTCTATTCCTGGAATGAAATGATCCGACGTACCACCGGTGAACCTCTTACTCCCAAATACTTCGCCGCCGAATTCGTCAAGTAATGATAAGATAAAATGTTATTCCCGCCCACTTATGGATCAGGAGAAGTGTGTATCCTTGGATTCTAGAGCTTCTTGGCTACCACGGCAAATTCCTCGGCGCTGGGATTATAGTGTGAACCGGCGACATCGCCATAAAGGTTCTCAATCGTGAATCCACACTCGGAAAATTCCCTTTTCAGTATTTCGGGGCTGAAATATTGCAGCCAATTATATACCGTGCGGGTGCGCGACGATTCGATAATCGTATATTTGTCGAGAATCACCTTTTCTGTTTCGTACTTGAAGGTATTCAAAAACCCGTAATACGGATTCGGGGACCAGAATCCATCGAGGAGATTGGCCTTATAAATAGCTTTCTCCTCACGCTGGGCAAAAGCCGTCAGCGAATATACATCGAGAAGAACAAAACCTTCAGGCGCCAGGATCGTATGGAATTGAGTCAGCAATTCTTTTCGCTGACGAGGGCTCAGAGCACAAAAATCACACATGATCATCAATATCAAATCAAAGCGATCTTCGGTCTCATACTCAAGGTAGTTCTGGTTTACATAGTGGATTGACAGCCCACCTCTTTGGGCGAGTTGCCGGGCGTACTGAATGGATCGCTTCGAGAAATCGATTCCGGTAACTTCTGCCTGAAGTTTAACCAGTCTTGTCGCATACAAGCCGGGACCGCAGCCGAAG
>CAZNQT010000632.1:0-2751 GCA_964574885.1 uncultured Pirellulales bacterium | reverse complement strand
TTCCTTTGAGTGTGCGTGCCGGAATCGATTCATTCCCGAGGAACCGGCGCTTCCTGATGCGCAATTTCGGCCCTTCGACAATAACGTAGATCACCTTACGCTCTTGGCGTAGGGCACTTTCGTTCACGTTGACGGTGGCGAAGTAGTAGCCTTTCTTGTGATAGAGTTCCTCCAGGGCCTGGGCGCCGACCTGAATCAGGTATCGGTCCAGAAAATCACCCGTATCGAACTCGATTTCCTTCCTCAGATCCTTGACTTTGATATGCTTGTTGCCCAGGAACTCCACCGACGCAATTTGCGGCGTCTCGATTACTTTGAACGTGATATGGACCTGATCCCCAACCTGGGTGACGTCCCAGGTCACGTCGGCAATCTGTGGCATAATCAGAATCCGTCGGGCATCCTCCGCCACCGTTTTCTCATTGTACACCGATCCGGATCGACTGTGCACCCGGTTGAGAATGGTTCCCGTCGATACCGCTTCATTTCCCTCGATAGTGACCTGACCGACGCGTAATCCGCTGCTTTGCGCCCGGATCGATTCGGCATGGGTGGCGATGCAGAATACCACAACGAACAGTGTTTTCCACATCTCGGCGAAGAGAATGTGGTTTCTGACAGAACAGTCGGGACGTCGGAGGGAGTCGTTTTTTCGGTTCGTTACGGTTGACATATTCGTATTACCGTCCCTCTGGCCAATTTCCGAGGCGCTGATTACACGGTAGTATTAAAAATCAATCCCGTCCGGGGTATGAACGTGAGACATATCCAGAAACCGCGTCCATTGAGGATTCCAGATCAAATTAATACCGCCGGTGGGGCCGTTTCGTTGTTTCGCCACGATGATTTCGGCCAGGTTGGTATGTTCATAATCTTGCTCCGTATGATAGTAATCTTCCCGGTGCAGCAGAATTACCACATCCGCATCCTGCTCGATACTGCCGCTTTCCCGCAGGTCGCTCATCCGCGGTCGATGGCCTTCGCGCCCTTCCGGCGATCGGTTCAACTGCGACATGACCACCACGGGAATATTTAATTCCCGCGCTACGGCTTTCAAATGACGCGAGATCAGCGTTACCTCCATCTGGCGCGATTCCGAACCCGGCGAATGCATCAATTGTAAATAGTCGATCACGATCAACTCGATGTCATATTGTAACTTTAATCGTCGTGCCTTGGCCCGTAATTCCAACGGCGTCAGACTCGGCGAATCATCCACATAAATTTTCGATTCCGACAATTCACCCGCGGCATCGTGCATCGTCAGGATTTCCTGATCCGACAAAATGCTTTTACGCAATTTCTGGCTGTCGATCTGGGCCCGACCGCACAACATGCGCTCGGCCAACTGCTGCGCCGCCATCTCCAGCGAAAACACCGCCACCGGTCGTTTGCTGTCGGCGCCGACGTACTCTGCTATATTCAATCCGAGTGCGGTCTTGCCCATACTGGGCCGCGCCGCTACCACAATCATCTCGCTGTTCTGCAGGCCCCCCGTCAATTCGTCCAGTTCCCGAAATCCCGTCGCCAGGCCATAAACATGCGCACCTCTGCGTTGGTCGATCAGTTCAAACGTTTGGCTCATGATCTCCTTGATCGGAACGGCCTGGCCGGGAATCTTCTGCTGAGTGATCTCAAATATCTTTTGCTCCGCCTCGTCAACAATCTCCGCCACTTCGCCCTGGGCCTCATAAGCCTGGCTGCAAATCTCGCTGCTCGCGCTGATCAGACTACGAAGCATGGCCTGATCCCGCACGATCCGGGCATAATACGCCGCGTTCGCCGACGAAGGAACGCTTTCCGCCAGACGCACCAGGTATTCCACTTTACCGACTTGATCCAGTTGACCTCGGCGCTTCAATTCATCGCGCAACAAAACCAGATCCACCGTTTGCTTATCCTCATACAATTTGATCACCGCCTCGAAGATTAGTCGGTGATCCTGGCGATAGAAATGGTCCGCCTTGACAATAGGTATCAGTTCCCCGATACAGTCCACGTCCAGGATCATAGCGCCCAGCGTACACATCTCCGCCTCCAGCGATTGGGGCGGAACGCGCTGAGTCGTAGCGGCCTCCGGAGAATCAGGACTCTTTATGGGGCGCGCTGGATTCAATTGATTCGGATTGGCGGTCATCTTCTGCATCCGTGGGTCGAACTACCTTTACTTGTACTAATGCATCCACATCCTTACCAAAATGTAATTTGACTTCATATTCGCCCACGACGCGGAAATGTTCCGGCATCCTGACGTGTTTGGTTTGAACCTCAAATCCTTTCTCCTGTAAGCGGCCGGCGATATCCGATTCGCTCACGGAGCCGAACAAATGGCCCTGTTCGTTCGCCAACGCCTGGATCACCACCTCCGTTCCGCTCACCTCGTCGGCTACCTTCTTCAGCTTCTCCAGGGCCAATCGACGCTGCTCGGCTTGCGCCGCTTTCTCCTTTTGAATCGCGCGGAGGTTCGCTTCCGAAGGCAGTATCGCCAAGCCCTGCGGCAGCAAATAATTACGAGCGTACCCATCGGCAACCTCGACCACGTCGCCGAAGTAACCGAGTCGGTCAATATCCGAATGTAATAATACCTTCATCCTGTATGTCTCCTCAATGTCTCTTCTGACTCGTACCGTACGTATTCAGCCTTGTGAAGTCAACCGGGGACAGCCTCGATTGATACCTGGGGAGGGCTGACATCCACATCGGTAAAGAATTACGTAGTAAAAGGCAGCAAGGCCATATAACGAGCTCGCT
>CAZNQT010000631.1:0-2751 GCA_964574885.1 uncultured Pirellulales bacterium | reverse complement strand
ACATAACAGCGTAGCTGCCGGCAGCAGCGGGACATTCCTTCAAGCCGTTGCAAATAACACGGCTCAGCTTCTGCGCAGGGAATTTGTGGTCGAAAAGCCTATCCGGCAGGCGCGGGTGTATTTTGCGGGATTGGGTTTCAGTGAATTATATATAAATGGTAACAAGGTAGGCGATGACGTCCTCTCTCCCGCGTTTACGGATTATTTTCTGCAAATTCAATATATTACGTATGACGTGACGGACATTCTTAAACCGGGAGATAATGCTCTGGGAGTCATTTTGGGTAACGGCTGGTTTAGTGCCCCGATCAATGATTGGAAACGACCCTGGAGCGACAGACCTCAGTTACTTTTGCAATTGAATATTGTATATGCAGATGGGGCTCGATCCACTATCAGCAGCGATCGCTCCTGGAAAGGATCGCCGGCACCGATTGAGCGTAACAATATTGACTTCGGAGAAGTGTATGATGCCCGCAAAGAGCAGCCAGGTTGGTGCACCCCGGATTTTGACGATTCAAAATGGCATTCGGCTCAAGAAGGTAAAGGGCCCGGCGGCAAGTTGACCTCCCAGATGATGCCCTCCATGCAAGTGATGGAAACCATCGAACCGATTAAACTCACTCATCCTAAACCGGATGTGTACGTTTATGAATTTGACCATCTCTTTGGCGGTTGGACCCGACTGCACGTCAAAGGGCCGCAAGGAACGAAAGTAAGGATTGAATACTCCTCCAGAATTCTTCCCAGTGGCTTGATTGATAAAGAACCCTGGCCCGGGGATCAGGAAACCGACTTTTATATCCTCAAAGGCGATCCGGTCGGCGAGACCTATGAACCGCGGTTCACCTTTCATCCCGTACAATATGTACAGATCACCGGCTATCCCGGTAAACCTACTTTGGCAAGTCTCCAGGGCCGAAACGTTTATACGAACGAAGATTTATTCGGTCACTTTACCTGCTCCAATCAACTGTTTAATCGCATTCACGGCAACATCGAGCGAACTTTGAAGATCGCGATGAAAGGTATGTTACTGGATTGTCTCCATCGGGAACCCAAAAGTTACAATGAGCCGGCCAGTGTCTCCTCCAGTCTATTCACACGAAAACACATGCCGCGATACTGGATCAAATTCGCCGAGGACAGTCGGCTGGCGGTCGGACCGGACGGCAGCGTATCGGATATCGCGCCCATTTTCCCAGGCATGGGCCGCCAACCCGAGGTCGCGCAAAGTGCCAGTTATCCCATGCTGATTTGGTATCTCTACCAATCGTACGAGGACCACCGTTTCTTGGAGACCCATTACCCGGAGGTCAAACGATGGGCCGACTACATCGGGCGTGAAATGTGTGACGGACCGCTGGTTGTCAAGGGGTGGCTGGGCGACCACATGTTGCCTGGTAACGCACCGGGTCATGAGAAATGGCTCTCCGATGAAACGCCCCCCAGTTTGATTTGGACCGCGCTATATTACCGGAATCTCCGCATCGTCAGCGATATGGCAAACGTACTAGGCCAAAACCAGGATGCTCAACACTATGCTAAGTTAGCCGAACAGATAAAAATGGCTTTTAATAACAAATGGTTGGATCGAAAAACCGGTCATTATGGCTCGAAATCGCAAACCTCTGAAATCCTGCCTTTGGCACTGGGATTGGTTCCCAAAGAATTTAAACCCCAACTTTTAAAAAATATTGCCCAAACCATTGCCCAGACGGATAAAGGACATCTGCGTGTCGGACATGCCGGGTTGGTGGGGCTGATCGAATCGCTCACGGAAAACGGCCTGGGTGAAATTATGTACGATATTGTCAATCAGACCACCTATCCCGGTTGGGGATTTATGGTGGAACAGGGGGCGACCACGATATGGGAATGCTGGGGGAGAGATTGGGCCACGCGAGGCGGCCGACGACGGGCCGACAGTATGACTATGCTTGCGGGTGTGAACCGATTTTTCTACAACGACTTGGCAGGAATTCAAGGTCCACATTTTTATGGGCGGGAAAACATGAAACCGGGATTCAAAGAGTTTCACATCAAGCCCAATGTATTGGATGACTTACTGTACGTCCGAGCCGCGGTCAAAACCGTAAGGGGAGTTATACGCTCCGCCTGGAAACGAAATGCCCGCACGTTCGAACTCCAGGTTGAAATCCCGGTAAATTGTAATGCGGAGATCTACGTACCTAAAATCGGCCTGAATAATGTCGTCGTTACCGAAAGCGAAAAAACCGTTTATCAAAATGACCGCTTTCTCGCCGGCATCGCCGGCGTCACCGCCGGAAGGGAAGCGAATGACTATGTCATGTTTGACTGCGGTTCCGGTTCGTATGTATTCCGATTGGAAGAGCAAAAATAATATACTTGTAACACATTATCCGTTAATTTATCTGTGGATCTTGTATATAAATATCACCTTCCTCTGGACCATGTCGGCGCGGATGATGGTGTCCGGTATAACGCCAACCAGCGTTAGTATTATTATACATGTTTTGTTTTTCATTTTTTCCGTAATCATTTTTTCTCATTTCCACTATTGAGCGAAATTCGGTCACATCATTTAATGACATCAATCGTGTAAGATACATCGACTTCGTAAAAGAACAGGCTTTGTCCGAGTCCCGGGGGATCGGTCAGTTGCACGTGGAGGTAGTAATCGAAGTTGGAGCGATCCAGCGTGACGTTGACGACAAACTCGAGCAGCGTGTCCCCGGGGGTTCCCGCCGTCTGGGCCGTGGCCAGATT
>CAZNQT010000630.1:0-2755 GCA_964574885.1 uncultured Pirellulales bacterium | reverse complement strand
GTTATCGGCTTGAGTAGTTTAATTTCTTGAGCTTATGTTGCGCTGTGGTGTTAGAAAAAAATTAAAAAAAAAGGGGAAATTTTAGTGTGGATTCTGGTGAAATTACGTAAAGTCTTGTTAGAGCATAAGATAGCGATGTACATGGTTTATTAATTACTATGTGTGATAAGTCTGGGCATCCAGCTTTCCGGTTCCCGACGACCTGCCCATATATCAGATGACGATAAACATAAATCTTGGTTATTTCGGTATATCAACATACCAGAGATCTCCATAACTAATAATTTATACTATTGGGCTTCGACTTTAAGATTATCGAGGGCGCTGCCGTCCGATTTGCGTACACGACAGCAGAATTCCCAGCCGCCTTCATGATCGACCACTTTCGCCATCAGAAGGTTCCAGCCTTTTTGCAGCTTAGCCTTTACTATGTCCTGACGCGGGGCATTCGCGCGTTGAGTGTAATTTTCGTGTCTTAACTTACCATTCATCCATATTTTGATGGCGTCATCACTGCCCAGCTCCAATTGTACGTCTTGATCGGCGGGCGACCAGATGCGGGTTCGAACATACGCGGCGCAATGATCTTTGGAGCCGAACGTGGATTCCAGGTTAATATTCCAGGAACCGATGCCCCGGGTAATTTTTTCCCATTCGACGTTTCTGCTCTCGGGGATTTCCGGAGGGAACGCCTGGTTGAAAACATCACGGCTTTCCTTACCCTTTATGAGGTAAGGCCCTGTGACCTGCCAGAGAAGAATATACCCCTCGTACTTTTCCATGTCGTTGATAATATCCTGCGCTTTGGTGCGAATTCGGGATTGCTGGGAAGTAGCGATGACCTTATTCAGCGCCGTCTTGGCGCGGGTTGCATCCTTCCGGCGAAGTCGATCGGCGATCTGAACGGCGGCTAACGCCGCTTCGGTTTGCAGAGCAGTATCGTTTACGTATCTCTCTACGATATCCAACGCCTGGGCGGAGTCGGCAGTACCTAATCCGCTGAGGACGAGTTTTTTGTCGTCGGGTCGGTCGGCCAATTCCATGGCCCGGAGGTACATGGCGGTTGGATTCTCAGACATCCCGGCCATACGGACGTACCCGCGCAACGCTAACACCTGATGAGTCCGGTTCGTGGAAGTCCTGGCGATCTTCAGCAAATCCTCAGCCGGTTGCGCATCGGGCCAATCCGACAAAGACCGTATGGCAGCGTCCTTCACCTCAGCGTTTGCGTCTTGAAGAGCGGCGCGAACCGCTTGTAGGGCTTCCAACGTTGCGGGTCGGTTCAACAGCCGCAACAGCGTCGGCTTGGCATCCACAGGAGCGGTAGCTAACGCAGTTAGTAATGGTCTTGCCTGACGTTCTTTGCCCGGAGTCCGTTTGAAAATCCCTCCGATGGCTTGCTCGAGGGCCGATCTGTCTTTTGCGTCTTTGGGATTCACGGCGAGGTTCACCAAAGCGTTCAAATGGGATTCATTGCCCAGAATACCAATTGCCCGGATCACTTCCAACCGCACAGATTCATCATTGTCTTTTGCCGTGATAAATAAAGGATTGATAGCTTGAGTGGCGCCACGACCGGCCAAGGCACGAATACACTCGACTCGTATGGTAGCGCCTCCGGAAAAGCCGGCGTTTCTTATGAGAATTTTTTCGATATCTTCCCCTTGTAACCGTACCAGGCTGGCTCGGGCGACCTCCTTCTCCGTACCGTCCGCTGCGGCGGCAGACTGCGCAAGCGATAATACGGAAGAGGAATCGCCCACAGTGCCCAGAGCTTCCAGGGCGGCGACACGCACGTTGGAATGAGGACTCTTGACGGCGGCGGCAATCGCACGGGCGGCAGTTGTATCTCCGCGATTTCCTAACGCCCGTACCATGAGTTCCTGGGCTTCCGGAGAAAGCGAGGGCATCAGTCCTGCGAATGCATCCGTTGCAGTTTTCCCTTTTATTAAGGGGATGAAACCGATGGCGCTTCGCTGGAGATCGGCATCCTTGTTTTTAATCGCCTCGATAAGTAAGAATATGGCTTGGTTGCCCTGGGCGTTGATAAGCCCGCGCAGCCCGGCAATTCGATAGTGCTTAGCTTGCGTCAGCGAGTAGAAGGATTGGTAGATTTTTGCCGCTTCGTTCTTTTGCCCTCTCACTACCAATAATTCCGCGGTGGTTAACAGTGCGTTATCAATACTCCGGGCCAGGTTCTTCGCAGCGTTCGGTCGGGCCGCTTGCAGAATTCTTATTGCTTCTTTGCCGCCGATCTTACCCAGCGCCTGTGCCGCTGCCTCCGCTGTGTTTTCATCCGGAGAAATAAGCAACCGACCAATTTCCGATAATGCGGGTCGGTAACGACGATCCCCCAGCGTGTGGATGATCCCAATTTGAATCTTGCCCGAAGTTCTCCGCAAGGCTCGATGCAGCGCTGTGGCGGCCGCCGGATCTTCGATTCGACCGAGTGCATACCGACCCATATGAGACAACTCCGGATCCGTCAATAACTTTTCGAGTTGGGGTACCGAGCGTGCGGTGCCGATAGTACGCAGTTGACGGCAAAGGAAACTTATACCATCGAAGGTAGAAGCAGAATCCAACGCATTCAAAAGCCGCTTCTCTACCAAAGGGCGATTCATGGTATCCTTTGCTACCAACATGACAATTTCTTCCACCGTTTTCAGGGGATTGGCATCCTTACCGTGTTCGAATGTCCCCACCGACTTTAGGGCTTCGTCGAGTTGAGCTATTTGTTCAGCATCGATCCCGC
>CAZNQT010000629.1:0-2783 GCA_964574885.1 uncultured Pirellulales bacterium | reverse complement strand
GCGAGCGCGGGTGCATCACGGGTGCGATCTATCCCTATGTCAATAACGTGGAAGCGTACCACTGTCCGGGCGATCGACGTTTATATGAAGGCGATGGCGACCGCACCGGCCTCGCGTATAGGGCCTTTCGTAGTTATAGTCTGCCGGATGGCTTGATGGGCAAGAACGATTTGTATACCAGTACGAATTCGATTCACTCGGGTGATATCGTCAAAAAGTACAGTTCGCTGCCGTTTCCCGAGGATAAATACTGTTTCGTGGAATCAGCCTACGACATGCGCGGCGCCCACTTTGACTATGATGGCTGGTCCTTTGTCCCGGAGATTGGGCGATATTCCTGGTGGGATCCGCTGGGTATGTACCACGTGGACGGCTGTTGTCTGGCCTTTTTGGACGGCCATGCCGAAAGGTATAAGTGGAAAGATGACCAAACCGTGGATTACTTTGAGGAACGCGGCGGTACGGGGCAACATTATTTCTTGAATCCACCTGATCCGGATATTGAATTTTTTGTTATCCACTATCCCATTTCTAGTCCATATCCCGCCGGAACATGGTAACGTACGCATGGGGAAGCGCATTCGGACGTATGTATCCTTTGATGTAGGAAATGAATTTTGTGAAGGTATTTCCCCGAGAGAAAGGATTGTAGTATGGATCGACGGGCGTTTACCCTGATCGAGTTGTTAATTGTCATAGCGATTATTGCCGTGCTGCTCACCATTTTGGCGCCGGCCTTACACGTAGCGAAGGAAATGGCCAAAGGTTCGGTTTGCCTGGGCGGTCAGAGAATCCTGGGCTCGGCATATATCCTCTATGCCCAGGAGAACAAATATCGACTCCCCTGCGGATATGTCAGCGAACGATCCATGCATTTGCCCGCCTGGTGCCGTCCCCCCCTCGATGAGAACGGCAATTATTTTGGGGATAAAACCAATCTGCCTACCTTGAAAGATCGCGAAAGAGGCATTCGTGCCGGAGTGATATTTAAATATGCCAACAGCGTAGAGGCGTATCACTGCCCGGGCGATCGCCGACTCTACGAGGGAACGAGCGAAGGAACCGGGCCCGAATATCATGCCTATCGCAGCTACGCCCTGCCGGATAGTCTGATCGCTTGTGATGCCGGGGAGATTGATAAAATCGACAGTTTAAGTGTTCCTCAGTCAAAGGTGGTCATGAAACTCACTACCTTGAAAACGCCGGAGGATAAATACACTTTCGGAGAGGAACCCTATGATATGAGAAGTTCTACGGCATTCAATCATGGTTCCTGGTCCTTCGAACCCTATTATAATCTCTGGGAATGGTGGGACCCGGCCGGCACCTTCCATAACGAGGCTTTAACTCTGGCTTTTGCCGACGGCCATGCCCTGATGTACAAATGGAAGGATAAGAGATCGGTCGTTTATCACAATGATCGACGGAGCCCAAAGGCGGAAAATCCTCAACCGAATAATCCCGATATTCTCTGGTTTGTGCAGCATTACCCGATCAACGGCGCCCTGCAATAAACCGTAACCCGGAACTATGCCTGCCACATCTATCTGACTTAGCGATTTCTTGTATGTCTTTTTATCAAGAGAAACATGGTGTGCCTTTTACGCTTTTTTGGACTATCAATGTGTTTCTCTGTGAGCCTTAGCGTCTTTTTGGCAATTTAAAATCCTATACGCTAAACGCTATAAATCGTCGGAGGGCGCCGCCAAGCGAGTCCGCGAGCTTGGGGGTGCTTTATTCGCGTCTCGCGGCGTTTATCTACGGTCTCAAAACTTAATCCGTACCTTCTGTAGTACCGTTTCTTCTCTTGCCGTCCACCGTAAACTATAAACTGTTAACTCCTCATCTACCCATCTACTCATCTACCCATTTACTCATTTACTTTTCTCTTTATACCAGACGGATTTCTGATGCCATTGTCCGCTGATATATTCGAAGTCCCGGTTATCCACGCGGCCGTCGAGGTTTAAATCTTCCGGCAGGTAGGGCATAAGCAGGGCCCGATCCGCCAAGTCGCCGTTGTTCCGGTGCGATCGCCAGATCTCCAGGAATTGCAGGAGATCCTCCACGTCCACGATCCCGTCGGCATTGAAGTCGGCGGCGATTTGATCGCCGGAGTATTTCAGGTCGCTGTCGCTATAGGCCAGGGCATAGGGGATCGGTTCTTCACGAGCGGCGGGATAATCCGCCGCCTGGACGACCAGAGCGATCCGCGCCGCCTTGCTGCTGCGGTAATATATGTGCTGGAGATTATCCCGTTCACTATCGGAGCGGTCCAGGTTTTCCCGCAGGATGCCATTCGGATCGACAGACCATAATTCCAGTTTCAGCGTGGGTAAGGGTAGTTCTTTGAAAATACCTTGCAGCTCATAGGGCTTGTACCAAGTCAAGGTAGCCTTGAAAACATCATCTTCTTTCAATGGTTTGGGCAGAATATAGACATACCGGGAATTTGGATCCGCCGGATCGGGTGTGACCTGAGAGAAGTCCCAACCGATATTGCGTGCGAAAAGTTCCTTTGTCTCATCCAACTTCTCGACGTTCTTGGTATCGTTTGGGTCTAACGTCTCTCTGAACTGATCGATTATTTCGAGGATTTCATCCACGTTAGGTATATATCGTCCCGCCATCAATTGTTGATAGGAATTAAAAACGTTGACCAGACCCGCCCCCTGCCGGTAGTCCAGCGGTACATAGAAATCATCCTGTGGATCGCACGTCCCTTTGTGCCAGCCGGTCAGTTTCGTGGCGCCGTTCAGCAATAAGGCTATGATGAGTCGCGG
>CAZNQT010000628.1:0-2791 GCA_964574885.1 uncultured Pirellulales bacterium | reverse complement strand
CCGTATCGGTTATCTTCCCGATGCGATTCGCTGGGCGAAAGAATTAGCCGGCGTGAAAAAGACCAAGGTGGTTATATATCATCGTCCCGTGGGTTATAAGCCCAATTTTTACGCTTCGGCGGAAACGTTCCACGACAAACCGGCCTTAATCAATATCGATTTACCCCGCTGGCTGCGCAGCGAAGGACCGCAGTTTCTCTACCTCTGGCAGGTGGGGGATATATCCGGTAACTGAACCGCGCCAGTTCCAGTTCCAAGCTCACATTGTTCGCTTGAAGCTGCCACTTGGTGGGGATTATCTCCGTGGGTGGCAGCCCCAAACGAGTCTTCGAGTTTGGGGCTGGTTGCACAAGCGCGTGTTATGGCATTGGATAATTATCAACGTCGAGAGTGATTGGTCCCTGTCCCAAACCCATCCATTCTTTGGCACTGGAAAATAACCATTTATCCGGGCTTGACGCCAGTTGTTTTCGAACAGGATTGTTATGTATATAACGTATCGTATGAATCAAGGTTTCGGTAGAGGTAATATTGCGATCATACCCTCCTCCTTTTTGCCAGAAACGATATTTTTGATGTTGTTGTCCCGTTGCTAACAATTTAAGACTATCCGGATTTTCATTTTCAAGATAAGCAATTGCCTTGCGTGAAACGGGTTGCTTAATCGAGAGAAGAATATCGGATATGTAATAATTTTTCAACCGAGGGCAAATTACTAAATGAACGTGATTCGGCATAAATACATAGGCCCATAAATCAAATTGGTGCTTGTCTCTCGCTTGAGAAATGGAATCTACCAGAAATTGGCAGGTACGTTCTTTGGAAAGAAAGGCACGGTTTTGATAGCAACTAAAGGTTAACTCGTGAGCATGGCCGGGGATGTTGAATCTTTGACATAGTCTTTTATATTTATCATCGATTAACATGAATATAAGGGTATGAAATTTCCAAAATATTATCAATAGTTTTTCATTGCGATTCTATCTAATTCTACCAGCCCCAAGCTCACGTGGTTCGCTTGAGGCTGCCACCCGGTGGGGATCATCTCTATGGATCGCAGCCTCTAATGAATACGTTCGTATATTTTGATGGTGTGTCGGGCGATATGGTCCCAGGTTAGGTTTTGGACGGCATGTTGTGCGTTGGATCCCAGGCGGCGACGCAGGGGGACATCTTCGATCAGTTTTCGTAATTGCTCCGTCAAATCAGTTCGTTCCGGCTTTAAAAGCAGCCCGGTTTGATTGTGCGTAATGATTTCCGGGATACCGCCTACCGGGGCGGCGATAATCGGTAGGCCGGCGGCCATTGCCTCGATGACGGTCAACGGCATACCTTCGTTCAGGGAGGCGTTTATGAAGATGTCGGCAGCAGAGTAGTAGTCAGATATTTTTTCATATTCGACGGGACCGGAGCGAATCAGCCAGGGAGAATTCGAAAAGCCATCACCGGGAACGGCCAGTAATCGTAGATCGGGGAACTGGGGATACAATTGATCCATGGCGGCGGTAATCGCGGCGGCGCCTTTTACGGCATCGTTGGCGCGTCCGACAAATATACCCAGCGTCATCTTGGGAGTCAGATTCCATTGGTCTCGCAACGCAGCGCGATTATGAGCCGGGACGGCCACAGGGGTATAACCATTACCAATTACGGTCATTTTTTTCTCGGCAATTCCAAAACATTGTCGCGCCCGCTTTTGGATGCTGTTACTGACGCAAATCACCTGATCCGCGTAGCGGCTAATTACACCCTCGAAAAACGTACTCGTATAACAACGCCAGTTCAGCCAGGCACGACAATTCAGCAGATAATCCGCCGATACGCCGTGCAGGGTATGTACATGTCGCTGCCGGGGATGTCGGTTCAGCGCCATGGGGATAAAATCGAGATGAAAGGAACAGCCATGAGTGTGGATTATATCGTATTGCTTTGGCTGTAGTTCTCGCCAACTTCGGGCTTGACGGTCGGGAGTGTTTGCGAATACCTCCACGTGCATTCCCAGGATACGCAAGGCTCGGGCGATCTGGTTGATATGGGTTTCTACCCCTCCGGCGGCAGTTAGATCCAGCGGAGCACAGATGGCAACCTTCATAATGACTCCAGCCAGGTATTTAAACCAGGTCCCCGATCCCGCAGAGCGTTGCGCCAGCCCGCTACGTAGCCGCACAGCATATCGAAAATATAGCGAAACCGTCCCTGTACCCAGCTATAACGAACCACGTCAAAGAGGAAACCCACGGCCCGCAGCGGCCAGCACGAAAAATGTCGTCGCAGAAAAACAATATGATTATGAGCGATCCAGAACAAACGTCGGCCTACGTGGGCGCCGTGCCCGCCGGTCGATATGATGTGATGGTTAATCGCAATCTCCGGTAAATACCAGATAATATATCCCTTTTCTCGCAGTCGGGCGTGCACGTCCGATTCCTCCCGAAACGAATGCCCGCCGTTGAGTCCGAATATCCCATCGTACCCTCCTACTTCCTGGATAATCTCTCGTCGTACGAAATAGATGCCATGCCCCCAGTCAATCGAACCCGACGAACGCGAGCAAGAGATCAGGTCTCCGCTGTACCAGGTGGGCCGGGAAGTGGAAAATTCATGGATGGTTTGGCAATCGCCGTTTTGAATTACGTCGTACTTGCGGCTGACCACCGCCGCGACCTGCGGATGATGGTGAAATATCTCCACCGCTCGACGGATAAAATCCTGCCCCCGTAATTCTACATCATCATCGATAATCAGACTGATTTGCCCCGTGGCGGTCCGCAGTCCTTCATTGCGACTGCGC